>NYTD01000255.1 GCA_002683315.1 Deltaproteobacteria bacterium
AACCTCGGCCAAAGCTTGCACTTTCTCTTCTGTTTCAGGAGAGAGCATTCCTTTCAGTGCTTTACGAATATTGGTTTCAAGTTCATGAATCAGTTTATAGGTTTTGATATCTACACTTAGTCTACTGACTGCTTTACGAGCCTTGCTATCAGGACGAACATTAAAGCCGATTACAATAGCGCCGTATGTGTGTGCAAGAGTAATATCTCCTTCTGTAATCGCACCAACAGAGCTATGAAGAGTTTTGATCTCTGTTCCTTCTATATCGATCTTGTCCAACGCACCTTTGATCGCCTCAAGTGTTCCTCCTACATCTGTTTTTAGGATAAGATTCAATGTAAGAACCTCTCCTTTCTCTTGATGCATGAGAAGTTGTTCTAACGTAAGTTTTTGTGGTTTTGATGCTTCTTTTTGTTTTTGGCGATTGATTCTAAGTGCTGCAAGTGCGCGAGCATCTTTATCATTTTTTACAACGGTGAATTCATCTCCGGCACCAGGGACGGCTTCCAAACCAATAATTTCCAACGGTGTGGAGGGAAGAGCCTGTTTGAGAGTTTTTCCATTGTGATCTGTCATTGCACGTACGCGACCACACACTGTTCCTAGTACAAGACTATCGCCTCGCTTCAGTGTTCCACTTTTTACGATGATCGTAGCGACAGGACCTCTACCCTTATCTAAACGAGCTTCTAGAACAGTACCTTGCGCATGAGAGTCTTGCACCGCCTTGAGTTCATTCATCTCTGCCACGAGAATAAGATTTTCAAGAAGGTTGTCGATTCCTGTTCCTTTTAGGGCTGACAATTCAACAAATATTGTATCTCCACCGTATTCTTCTGGAACAAGATCTCGTGCCATGAGCTCTTGTTTGACTCTTTCAGGATTGGAGTTGGGTTTGTCACATTTGTTGATGGCTACCACAATATCAACCCCAGCTGCACGAGCATGACTAAGAGCTTCTTCTGTTTGTGGCATGACACCATCATCTGCCGCAACAACCAAAACGACTATATCTGTAACTTTTGCTCCCCTAGATCGCATAGCGGTAAATGCCTTGTGACCAGGTGTATCAATGAACGTGATACTTTGACCATTTTTCTGAACTTGATATGCGGAAATATGTTGTGTAATACCTCCGGCTTCTCCCTTGGCGACATTGGATTTGCGAATACTGTCAAGAAGAGTGGTTTTTCCATGGTCTACGTGTCCCATAATGGTAACAACTGCTGGACGAGGATCGCCTTCTTCTGCTTGTGCCTCTTCAATCATGAAGTCTTCCTCTGTCTGTACTTCGTTGATGACCTCATATTCGTATCCTTCAGCGATCAAGGTAGCTGTATCGAAGTCAATGGTTTCTTCTGGTTTGCATATCATCTCAAAGGTTAACAATTTTTTGATGATTTCCTTTGCTTTGACGCTCATTTGGTGTGCAAAATCAGAGACAGTTATCTGTTCTGACATTACGACCTTTCTCTTTTCTGCTCTAGGCTTTGGAGAAGACTTCTTTTTCCCTCCTCTCTTTCTTTTGGGGCGTCGATTTTGGTATTGGTAATCATCGATTTTTATTTCCATCTTTGGCGTACGAAGTTTTGTTCGTGTACGCTTTTTCGGTGCTCGAACCTTCTCACCTTTATCCCTGTCCACACGTTCGAATCGATCTGTCTTTTCTTTCTTCTTTCTTCTGTCTTCTTTTTCAGAAGGGAGCTCTGTTTGAATAGCATTAGGAGGAGCACTGGAAGTAGTTGAGGAGGATGCAGCTGCCGCCTTGCGAAGTCTATTGGCATATCCAGGAGGAGGAGCAATTACAGCCTTACCAAGTTTTGATCTCTTCTTGATGTTGTCTATTTCCATGGTTTGTTTCTTACGAACAATGGATGCAACTTTTGCAGCTGGTTTTTTAGGTTGTTCCTTTGCGGGGGGATTGGTCTGAGAGTCTTCTTGTGTTGAAGACTCTGTTCCCTTCACTTCTTCTTTTTGTTCTTCTTTGGTAGGAGAGAGGTTATTTTCTGTGGAACCAACAACTTCCTCTTTTATGTCTTGAATAGGAGATATGTTTTCTTGGACATGTACTGTATCATCTACATCAGGCACTTGGTTTTGTATCTCTTCACTCATAGTATCTTGTTGCACCTCTTCCATAGAAATATCGACTTCCTCAGGTGTAGAGTCTTTGGCTCTTTTGGCAACTATTGTGCTTTCTACCGGTATTGAAGTAGGTTCTGAAGACTTTTCTGCCTGTTTCTTCACGATGGTCTTTTTCCGCGTACGATTTTTTACAACAGGTCTGTCTTTTTTTACAGGCTTGGATTTTGCTACCGTTTTTTTAGACTTTGCAGCTTTATTCGTTTTGGGAAGCGTTGTTTTTTTGTTTCGTTTAAAGATATTTGAGGGGGACATGAAAACTTCTTTTGAGAGTATGATGAAAAATTATGTAAACGTAAAATATGTGAAAGATGATTAGAATTTAACGCAATTGCTTATATAGTTGCAAGGATTGAAACAGTCGCATACTGTGACTATTTTGTGATAGGCCGATCATCTTTCGCTTTCCTTTTTTCATCCAACTTCCTAGTATTTCTGGACTAATATTGAGGTAGAAAATTTTTGTTTTGGATGAAAATCTTTGAACAACATCAAGGATATGGGAAGAGATAGAAGGTTTGGAACTGACGATAAGAAAGTCGATTTTGTGTCGGTTTTTTAGAATTTGTGCTTGTCCACTAAATACAACACCAGATTGCCAAGACAAGGACAGATGTGTACTTATATCGTATTTGTTTCTATGTTGCACTTGTTCAAGACAAGTATTTGCGTGAAATCCCTTTTCTCGAATAGAGCGAGAAGCGAGATGAGGTTTTTGTATGAGTCGCATTAGACAGCTTTTTGTTGGACAAACCCAAGCACTTCTTCTTCCGGTACCGAGGAGAAGAGTGTCTTCTCCTCGGTGAAATGGAACAAGATCCTTTGTCGGACGTTTGGTGCGGCATGCTACACACAAACGAATCATTACTCGGCCTCTTCTGGTATATCTTCTTTGAGGCGTCGTTCTTCTTGAAGGATTTCAATGATTCTTTGATCTGTATCTGCTAGAATTTGTACTGCTTCTTCTTCAGAAACTTCCAATAGAATCATTAATTGGTCTGGCTCAAGATCGACGATATCTACAAGATTTTCATATCCAGTACGCAATAATATATCAATGTTTTCTTCACTCAGAGATGGAATGGTGGAGAAAAGTTCATAAAGATGTTTCATTTTGGCTTCGTATCGAGAAAGAGCTTTTATATCGATGTTCCATCCAGTAAGTTTGGTTGCAAGTCGAACGTTTTGCCCGTGACGACCAATCGCTTTGGAGAGTTGCTCATCAGGAACGATAAGTTCTATCTTCTTTGTTTCATTTTCCAAAATGAATTTGGCTACTGTTGCTGGAGCGATTGCTTCGATCACATATCGGGTAGGATCTTCGCTAAACGGAATGATGTCGATGGCTTCTCCACGTAATTCTGCAACTACAGCCTGGACTCGTGACCCTCGCAGCCCAACACATGCACCTACTGGATCAATACTTTCATCGTGGGATTCCACTGCTATTTTGGAGCGCGAACCTGCGGCACGTGCACATGCTCGGATGGTTACCAATCCTTCGTAGATCTCAGGAACTTCTCGTTCAAAAAGTTTTATGAGAAATTCTTCTTTGTTTCTGGAAAGTTTTACTGGTGGCTGAGAATTGGTTACTTCGAGGACATATGCTTCAATTGCATCACCACTTCGGTAGGTTTCACTACGAACTTGTTGTTTGTAGTCCAAGGTCGCTTCCGTTTTTCCGAGATCAACAATAATATTTCCTTTTTCAAAACGTCGAACGATACCGGAAATGATCTCTCCTTCACGATCTTTGAATTCATTATGAATCATTTCACGTTCCAGATCACGGATTTTTTGCAAGATATGTTGTCGTGCAGTTTGTGCGGAGATTCGTCCCAGTCCCATCACTTCAAGCTTGACTCCCATAGAATCCCCGATTTCAAAGGTTTCGTCGTGTCCCTTGGCTTCATCAAGTGATACCTCTAAGTGTTTGTTTTCAACAGTATCGACAATTTTTTTAAACTCAAAGATCTCTACCTCTCCTCGATCAGAATTGTAGCGCGCTTCGATATCATGTTGATCACCTTCTAATGCAGACATTCCTCTTTTTTGCCTGAGCCACTGTTTTGCAGCTTTACACATGGCATCTTCCAATACGCCAACAAGTCGTTCTTTTGGAATTCCTTTTTCTTTGTGTACAGATTCAATAAGTAGTGCAAGACCACTTTGAACGCTTCTATTTGTCATTTGTATCTCCAGAATGAGAAGGAGCAAGGTTTTGATATTGCTCCATTGTGGGTAAAAGTCGGACAGAAACACAATCTTCGAATCGTATCTGTCTGGATTCAAAATCATTTTCTATGGTGAATGTCTCATCATCAACGTCTTTTAAAACTCCTTCTATCTTGCTTTTTCGATGTGCTACTTTGATGCGAATGTTGTAGTCTAAAAATCGAATGAAGTCTTCTTTTCTTTCGATCAGGCGATTGAACCCTGGACTGGATACTTCTAAATTATAGGCTCCAGAAATGGGATCCTCCACATCCAAAAGAACACCAGAAGAGCGTGAGAAATATGCACATTGATCAATGCTGACGCCTTTTGGACCATCAAGATAGATTGCAACATTGAGCCCGCGACCTTCGGTAATGAATTCGATTGCGCTGATAACCAGATCTTGCTCGTGTGCAATGGGAGACAGAAGAGTTCGTAATGTATGTCTTAGTTGTTGTTGCTGTTCCAGTTGCATTGTCAATCCAAATTTAGAAGGGGTGTGACCGGTCGGTTTTGCAACGGACATTCACACCCATACATCATGTAGTGTAAAAAATGATGTATTGAAAAACCAACAAAGAGAAGTGAGGCCAAAAAATGAGAGCCACACTTCTCTTTATTTTATAAAAGAGTATGTTTGTTCACCTATTTAATGGATCATATGTGTTGTGTCAATATAGCGTTGGTAAAAGAATTTTTTTTCAAAGAGTCAAAAGATTCATCCATACATCTCGTTGTTCAAAAAAAATTGAAATATGGAATTTTTACTTTCTATCATTATAGGATTGATCAATGATCTGTGTACAAATTTTTCGGTTCTCTTTGGCAGACATGGCAAGAGTGTACTGACTTTGTGCACGAACGAGATTGTGCATTCCTTTTTGTGGATATCGAATTTGATCCTCTTTGAAGTAGCTATTGTTGATCGCATCACAACAAAAACGTGCACTTAATTCAAGACAGATACGTTCTATTCCTCCTACAAGTGAATCTTTTTCTATTTGAAGAAGTTCAGGTGCATTGAGCATCCATGATTTGGCACTGGCTGCAAAAATATCAACATCAAATTGTGCTGCGGTGGGATCATCTTCTCCGGAACGATTGCACCAACTTCTCCATGCATCTCCAAGTTCAACAGAAAGAGGATTGGGGCCAATGGTATCCAGATCAATGAGACAGACCCCTTTGCTCTGATCAGCATTGAATCGAAGATTGGAAATCTTTAGGTCTCCATGACAGATACGCTTGGGTTGATCCATGGTTCCATCCCATATCTTCCATGCTTGGAGAATTTTCTCACCCAAGACGGTCGCTTCTTTTTCCAAAGGATGTCCAGGGGAGCGATCAAGTGCCGCCTTTAGTTCATTCATTCTTTCGGGGGTATTGTGAATGTCTCTTTGTGGCGCAATAAATGTATGGTTTATATCAGAAAGTGCGCGATGAAATGTACCGACAAGTGCTCCAGCTTGTACCGCAATCGATTGATTTTCAATCTTATGAATGGTACTTCCTTCAATAAAAGACCAAATTCTCCAACATCCATTTTCTTCTACCCAGCAGGGGGAACCATCACGAGTTGGGATCAGGTTGGGCGTGATGCATCCTTTTTGTTCAAGGTGTTTTAGCACAACCTGAAGATCTTGATGAATTAGTGGGCTGAAAATAGGGTTTACCCACTGTAATACATACTGTGGAGGATCTCCCAAAACCCAAGTACCATTGATTAGACCTTGGTCGGGGCTTTCGATATGAGGAAGGTTGATGTTCCACTCTTCCAATGCTCGTTTTGGACTTTGCATAACAGATACTCGGGTGATAGATAGGAATACAATAGGATGTATACTTGTTTCGCTTCAATGTGTCTTCTGTTAATGTGTTTTTACCTACACTCCCAATAGATTTCATGTGGAACAGAGTAATCCCTTTGTTATTTCCGGTATCGATTTTGGTCTTTTCTTTGGAGTTATTATGAATCTGGTTTTCCTCTCTCTTCTCATTGGTTGTTCTGGCTGCAAGCCCAAACCACAAGAAAAACCTCCTGTTTTGGAAGAAGAAACTGTTATTGAGGAAGAAGAGGTTCAAGAAAAAAACGAAACAGAAGAGCAGATTATTGAGCGTATGGTCGCCAACTTTCAGCGTGTGTACTTTGATGTGAACAGCTCCGATCTAAATGCAGAATCTCGTGCGGCACTTGATGAGAATCTTGAAATTATGCAGGCCGAAACACAACTGAGCATCGAAATTCAAGGACATGCTGATGATCGAGGTACCACAGAGTACAATGTAACGCTTGGTCAAAAAAGAGCAGAAAAAATAGCACAGCACTTTACCTTGCAAGGTATCGCACAATCACGAATTAATATAGTTTCATATGGTGAAGAAAAACCGGTAGTAAAAGGATCTTCTGAGTCGATATGGTCACAAAATCGTCGATGTGAATTTGTAATCGTCAGTTCCAACAACCCAGACATTAAGGGAACCGTTGAGTAACGGATCACTACGCGTTTGTATTCTCACCCGATCGGATATTATTCCGACCGACCATGGTGCTGCGGTAAAAATAGTCCAAACCGCTTATTCGTTAAGTAGATTGTACAATCAACCGGTGTTTGTTGTTGTTGAAGAGCGAGATCACTATCATCGTTTTTATCAAGAGGAACACACCATCGTCCCATACTCACAACGAATTCGTGCTATGGAAGAGTGGTTTCCTTTACCTTTTCTTCAGAGATTTTCAGAAAGAATTTGTGCGAAAATCGGTTACCCAAAAGAAGAGTATTTTCTATACAAGCCACAGTTTGATCTCAGTTGGGTATTGCGAGCTCTTGCGGTAGGTAGAGCAGAGAATATCGATGTTTTTCAAGCAGAATTTCCGGGATACGGTGTTCCAGCAGCGATTGCATCTCATTTGTTGGGAATGATTCGATCTTGGAAAGGCGGAAGACGCCCTATATCTTCGATTGTTCAGCATAATGTTGAATGGGACCGATTGGCAGAATTTGGTCATCGGGTATCATCGATTCGGATGATGGAAGTGTATGCTCTCAAGATGGTAGATGAAGTAATTGCTGTTAGTGCAGATGACAAGAGAAGAATGGTTGCTGCAGGTGTAGATACACAAAAGATCACCGTTGTGCCTCATGGTGTTGATATGCGAAGGTTCTCTGGCGGAGATGGAGAAATCGTTCGCACAGAGTATGGCATATCTCCACAAACGCCAGTACTTATATTTCACGGGACATTGCATTACTGGCCGAATACTGAAGCGGTTCGATTTATTAGAACGCGTCTACTAGAGCCTCTTCTCGCACAGCATCCCACACTGAAAATATTAATTTGTGGAATGAACCCACCGCTTGAGTATTCGCATCCTGCGATTATTTTCACAGGATCAGTTTATAATCTCGAAGACTACATCAGTGCCGCTGATGTTTGTATTTGTCCCTTGTTTGCGGGAGGAGGAACAAGGCTGAAACTTTTAGAGTATATGGCAGTTCAAAAACCAATCGTCAGTACCAGCAAGGGAGCTGAAGGGATTCCATTGACGGGGCAAATGATTATCTCGGATACAGCAAAGGAGATGATTCGTGAGATTTCCTATTTGCTTCATCATCCAAAAAAGCAAAAAGAGCTAGGATATATGGCCAAACGTTTTGTTTCTACATTGGATTGGGATCGAGTAAGTGAAGCGTATGTTCGATTATACTCAGGATTAGACAGAGGAAAGGATTGGAGTATTCCTACTGCTGATATAGAGGCGCATCTTCCTTCGCGTCTTCCTTCTAAAGATCGGACCTTGTTGCTTCTTATCAACAAGGGTTGTAATTTACGCTGTTCTTTTTGCGACTTGTGGGAAGGAAAAGAGCAACTCCCATTGAATGCTGTGTATCCGATTTTTGATGACGCAGTGGAAATAGGAACCAAAGTTTTGGTGATTACGGGTGGAGAGCCGATGCTACATCGTGATGTGTTTTCTATGATTACAGCGGCAAAAAATCGCGGTTTAAGTGTAAATATGACCACCAACGGCACACTGATTGAAAAATACTGGGATAAGGTGATAGCGGCTCCTCTGGATTCGCTATCCTTTTCCATTGATGGACTTGAAGATGTGCACGATGTATTGAGAGGACAAAAAGGAGCATTTGCAAAAACCATATCCGCCATCAAACGTGTTCGATCAGAGTTGTCGGTATCGTGTTCCATCTATTTTGTAGCGACCAATCAAAATGTGCATCAGCTTAAGGATGTTTTTGACCTTGCATGTGATTTGGGGTGTTCCTTTGATTTTTGGCCTGTGAATGATGCGCCAGAGTTGTATATTACACAGCCAAAAGATGTCCAGAAATGGAAAGAAGCGGTTTCCTATATTGCGCTTCAATCCAAAAAGGTATACAGAAATCAAGCATTTTATCAAGACGGAATGCGATATCACGCAAAATTAGAAGAAGGAAGATCTGTGCGCTGCTTGGGATTGATCGATCAATATGGAATTACCTATGATGGTTGGCTCTTGCCCTGCTGTGTTTGGGGGAAAGATGAGCTGCGTGTAGGGAATGTACTAGAGACCCCGCTGCGAACGTTGTGGAAATCGTCCGAGGTGCAAGAACATCGCACCTCTCTATACAAAAAAGGATGCAATGCAGGATGCTTCAATCACTCTTTGTATGAGTTCTCTGCATCAACAGGAGAATCTTTTCTTGTCGAAAAGGAAGAGGAATATGTGGAAAAAAGTACAGTGTAAAGGAAAAGAAGTCTGGGCCAAATGTAATGTGAACAATCAACTTATCTTGCGAAAAGGGCTGGTTGAGATTCGGTATTCACAGTCCAAAAATGCCAAAGTCTATCGTGCAAAAATAGAGAATATTGTTGATCCAGATGGAGACAAACCACAAGAGGTAGGAACATCTGGATTTGGGAGTGCCAAAACGCGCACGCAAGAACAGCAACAAAGAGCTCGGGCTGCGGCAGAGTCGACAATCGAAGGCCTACCAGAAAGTGCTGTTGTTTGTTTTACTGATGGTTCGTGTCGAGGAAATCCAGGACTTGCGGGTGTTGGGGTGTATATTCAATATCCAGATGGAACCAGCCACAGACACAGTAAGTTTTTGGGCAAAGCGACCAACAACATTGCAGAGTTGACTGCTCTTGGTGATGCCATTGATATTATCGCATCACTGCCTGCTTATGGTTCTTCACCACTCGTTTTATTTACAGATAGCAAATATGCCGAAGGTGTACTCACCAAAAATTGGAAAGCCAAAGCCAATCGAGAAATTATCCAATCGATAAAGGGTAAAATTCGTAAGCGCGGGAATATAAAAATTGTTTGGATTGCAGGACACGCGGGTATCTTAGGAAATGAAGAAGCAGACACGCTTGCCAATCAAGCCATTGAAGATCAATAAAAAAGACAGACAACTGCCTGTCTTTGTGGTTTCACTCAAGGACTGTCATTACTCTTTTGCAGGGACCGACCATGAGCCTTTGATTTCTTCGGTTCCATTGGTGTTGTGAAAGATCATCTTCCATTCGCATTCTTTCTTTCCATATTTATTTGGAGAGCGGATGGTTGCCAAAGGAGCGAGAAGATAGCCTTTGTCGTTTCGGCTAATCTTATATTCTTTGGAATAGTTGTTGTTGGTTGTTGATTCACCATTTTTTGTTTTCTTTGTGGTTTTACAGTCACGATGAAATTCTACTTTCAATCCTCCTTCAGGTTTTATTTTTGGTGCGAGAAGACGTGCTTGAAGCATGTATTCACCCTCGGGAAGGTCTTCGGCAGTGGTACCGAGAAACTCCTCACAATTCTTTCCAGAACCTTTACAAACCCCAACAGAAGTATCATCAAAAGGCTTTATACCTGTACGGATTTGAGACAAAGAGTCTGAAAGAAGTTCTTTTTCTGCTGCACTGAGGGTATCATTTTCACTTTTGGAACATTCTGGACACTTGGGGCATTCTTTTTGTGTTGCTGCATTTGCAGACTGTTGTGGTTCAGAATCGGAGCAAGCTAGAAATAGGGTTGTCAGTAAAAACATGATTTTTCCTTGTGATTAGTTTCATATTCAGCAATAACCAACCTATTTATATGTTGTCGAATTATACAGTATCTACAATGATGATTATGTTGTGCAAAGGGAGTATTGGGGTGCGCGTAAAAAAAACAGAATACATGTTTGTCTTTGCTGTTTTTTGGATTGTGACGATGTGTCTTTGTCCACAAGCTGCACTTGATCCCACACATACCATTGTTGGTGATGCACAAAGTGATTTATGGGATCATCTTTGGGGCTATTGGAGAACGGAAAAGTCAATTTTTTGGTTTGGAGAATATCCTTTGGAGGAGGATTATATCAATTATCCAAAGGGTGGAATTCTCTATCATGTCGATTTTTTAAACAGTCTTATCATGATTCCGATTCGTACCATCTTTGGTATGGTTCTTGGATACAATCTATTGATATGTGTGCAAATGAGTGCCGCTGGAACAGCGATGTATGCATTAACGCGAAGGTTTGTGTATTCGCATTTGGGTGGTTTTTTGGCTGCATTCGTCTTTGTTTTTAATCCGCAGATGCTGACGTTTACACTTGCAAGCGGTGTTGCGAATCGACTCAATTTGGTATGGATACCGCTCTTCTTCATTGCGATTGATTTGTGGGTGCGGTATCATCGATTAAAAGGAGTTGTTCTGGCGCCGATTTTTTGTTTTTTGGCAGCCATTGGATGCTGGCACTATGCGTATTACATCTTTATGCTGACCTTGGTACTGTCGGTTTGTACAATGTTATACTCTTGTACAAGGCTTGATAGGCTCTGGTTTTGGACCAAAAAATGGATACCGATTGCCATTTTGTGTGCAGCTGTCTTGCTTCCAGTGAGTCTTTTGGCCAGTGCTTCTATTTCTTCAGAAGATGGCACACAGATGGTGCAACGAGAGCATACAATGTTTTGGGATGGTGTTTCCGATTTATCCTTGCTTAATGACTTTGCGCTGCTGGATTATGTACAGATCTTTCACTCAGGTCCAATGAAAAGTGCAAACTTTGATCTTCTGTATGAAACGCCGTACGTAGGTTGGGGCCTCTTGCTTCTTGCTCCACTTGCATTATTTTCTAGAAAGAAGTTGGTTTGGATTTTGCTGTTGGGAGCTGTGTATTTCCTGATCTTGTCTTTGGGAACCGATATTTTGATTCTTCATGGTTCAGAAAAGATCCCATCGATAGTCTTCGCTATTTCTGCGCGTGTCATCCCGTTTATGACAGCACAAGAAGTACCGTGGGAATACATTATCCCCGCTAATTTTTGTCTTTCGGTAGCTCTTGCATTTTTTGTTGATGTATTGCTCCAAGGAGTAGAGAAATGGCGGAGGTGGAGCATTGGCATTCAAGTTGTGGCCATTTTTTTGATGGAAATGATTTTCATTTCTCCGGTTCTACTTCCCATTCCCAGCACGCATGTTTCGTACTCTTCTTTTTATAAGCAGCTTCGAGAAGATCCACGTCCTTTTGCTGTTTTTGATTTTCCTTCCCGACGCGACAAGAGTAATCTTCTTCCTACAGAATTCTTCTTCTATCAGTCCCTTCATTATCGTCCGATTCCATATGCGATTATGGATGCATGGATCGATAAAAATGAGTTTTGGGGTGAATTAACGCGTACACAGCAAAGTGGAGGAATGCGATCATTTAATTTTTCAAATGGTGATAAAGAGCAAGCCAAGCGTGTACTGAAAAAATATGGATATAAGTACTTTTTGCTACATAAGAAGTTGATGTCAGATTTTAGCTCCCCATTGTTCTTATCTTTGTTTTCCGATATGTTCGGAGAGCCCGTATTTGAAGATGATTACCTATGGGCATTTGAGGTGTATTGATGAGATTCTTTCTTGCACAATGTGTTTCGTTTATTCTGGGTGCAATTATTGCAGTTGTGATCATGAAACAAGTTAATCCACAGGTTGGGGGAGGAGAGCCAGGGGCTGATCACAAACCACACAAAACGACCCCAAAACGAATAGGTCCACCACCCGAACACGACATAAATAAACGACCCAATCGTTCTTCGCAATAGATATCACAGAGCACAATATTCGGTTTTTATACTATTTTGAAGGAGATGTTCTAGGAAGATATCTCTACTTTTGACGAAGTATCTTTGGACTCAGATGAATGCTTTTCTGTTTCTCCTACCTTAGATTTTGATACTTCATCTGGTGATTCTATCGTTTTTTTTGGAATTTTTCCTTCGAGAAGAGTGGCTACTGGTTTGGTGATCTCAATGTTTTCCAGTAAGATTTTGAGTACAGCCGTGATGGGCGCTGCGAGGAGCATACCAGGGATACCCCATATGATTCCCCAAAAGATTAAGCTTAGCAGAACGGTTATTGGGTGAAGTTCTAGTGAGTCTCCCAATAATTTGGGTTCGATCACATTTCCCACAACCATTTGCACCGTTCCCGGTAAAATTATGGCCATAGAAAGGGTAAATATAGAAAAATCTGGGTTCACCAGCACCATGGGAATTGGGAGGAGTGTGGCAATAATAGATCCAACATTGGGGATAAAATTTAAAACAAAAGCGAGTAGTCCAAAAACCATCGCCAGATCGATATCCAGCAGCCATAAAAAAAGTGTGACTGAAAGACCTGTCGCGACAGATAAAATCAACTTAATGAGCAGGTATTTTTCTATTTTGGATTCTATTTTGGTAATGAGTGGACTACTCTCCACGTTAGGATTTCGTCCTTCAAGGAGGTAGATGACAAAGATCAAAATCAAAAAAGAGTTGGATAAAAATTGGATTAATGTGTTTGTAACACCACCCAAGAGACCACTGACAGGAATTTCCGAAAGCAAAGAAGAAAAACTTTCTAGGTTGACCTCAATTCCGTGCTGATTGAGCCAAGCAATAGGACCTTCTTTGAACCAGCTCAGTCCTTTTTCATTTAGTTCGCGTATGTGTGTTTCATAGGCACCAGCATTTTCTTGAAGTACGCCAATAGAAGAAGAGATCATCAAACTGACAAACACCAGTACAACAAGTGTCAAACCAAGAGAGAACAATATACCCATGGAATTAGGAAGAGCAAATCGTCTCCCAGACCAATCTACGATCGGAGCCAGAATATAGGAAAACATGATAGCCAGAACAAGAGGAATTAGAACCACGCTCAATTCCTTCAACACCACACCAACCAAAATAGCGGTGATGGTCAGTAAGCATATTTGTTGAATATATGTACTCTCTGGTTTCATGAGCTATTATTGAAAAAGAAGGCTTAGATTGAGACGCGCTGTAACAATCTGTTTGGGTACAAAATAGACTTCCGCAGATGTTTGTAGATTATCAAGGATTTTGGCTTGGATACCTGCAGATGTGGTAAAACCGGCATATGGCGCCATGTTGTTAACGACAAGACCATCATCGTCGATATAAAAGAATGTACTTACATCTGTAAATCCGACGGCAAGATATGGTGTATAGTGACTGGAACGATAACCGAGCATGACATCTGCACCAAAAGTTGACCCCATATAGAAATCGGGCTTTGTTTCTCCTCCTTCTTCAAATGGAGTGGCGATTTCCGCAATGGATTTCATGAGTGTGGCATGGTATCGAAGACCGTATTGTAGTCCTTTTTCTGGGTTTCCAAAACCAACCCCTGCTTCCGCACTGACGATTACATTTTGTGTTTCTAGGATCTCCAGAGGAGGAACATATCCCAAGCTTCCATAGATACTCATTTGCGTGGATCCAAGCTGTATAGATGGGAAGACAAAAGAAACACGAGGGCGTGGAAGTGCTGGTACTTTGTTGGTATCTTCTGTTTTTGTGTAGTTGAGGACAAGGCGCCGGTGACAACCCAAAGGAGGAATTACGGCAATCTCTAGTCCAATCATTCCAGTTCCAGGATCTGCCGGAATCGGTGCGTGAGCAGGACTAAATGTTGTTGCCAGCGCAAAGTAGTTGAGCAAAAAGTCTTGTTGTCCTTGCTCTGAGTATCCATCAGGTATACCTTGATCAGCGACTTCTTGGCATGCGGGATCAACATAAGCTTTTGCTTGAAAGAGGAGAGAGAGAAGACCGATCATGAAAACACCTTTATGAAATTAGGATACTATAGGAAACGATTCCATACTACTCTTGAAATGTAGCAAATATTGTGTACGAAGACACTCTATATTTTTAAGGTTGGTCTTTTAGAGAGTCTTTTACGATATGTACTGCTTCGTGGGCTTCTCTTTCTGTAATGCCCAAATGAAAAACGGCACGTATGGTATCTGAATTTAATGCCAAAACCCATAATCCTCTTTCTTTAAGTCGTTCCGCAAAAGTGTGTGCATTGGGATGTGAGAAATATACCATGTTGGTTTGAGGGGCTTGAACGTGAATTTCTGTCTCAGACAATCCAAGAGCGAAAATACGAGTGTTATGATGATCTTGCTCTATTTTTTGGATGTTGTATTTTACAGCATATTGTGCGGCTGCCGCCAAAAGACCGGATTGTCGCATACCACCACCAAGCATTTTTCGAATACGGATGGCGTCTCTTTTCATTGATTTTGGCATACACAATGCAGAACCGACAGGGGCACCCAATCCTTTTGAAAAACATATGCTGATGGTGTCAAAGAATTTTGTCCGTTCTTTTGCTGAGATTCCAGAAGCAACAACAGCATTAAATAAACGAGCTCCATCAAGATGAAATGCAGTATTGTGCGCACGTGCAATAGAGTGAATCTTCTTTATGGTATCCATTGGGTATACAGTTCCTCCACCTTTATTGGCGGTATCCTCCAAACAAACCATCGTGATAGGGGAGAAATGAGGATCGTCTGGCGGAAAGGCTTTTTGTAATTCTTTCGAATTCATCACACCGCGGTCTCCTAAAATCGGTTTCATGCGAACACCAGATAGAAGTGCGGGTGCAGATGCTTCATAATGGTAAATATGTGCATTTTGTTCTATGGCGATGGCGGTGCCTTTTGCTGTTTGCAACCAAATGGCTATTTGATTGGACATGGTTCCACTGGGGACAAAAAGAGCTGTTTCTGTTCCCATGATGTCTGCAATCATTTCTTCAAGAGCATGAACAGAAGGATCGTCTCCAAGAACGTCATCACCCAAAGGTGCAGCACACATGGCTTTGAGCATATCTGGAGTTGGTTGAGTTACTGTGTCGGAGCGAAGATCAATCATGTTTTTGTACCAAGCTTGGGAGATAGTGACTGGGAATAGGGAGTTGTGTTAGCTGCAATAGTGTTGCTCCTATTTGCGCAATACCACCAGAAATACTTCCTTTTTTCCCACAAAGAGTCCATTTTTGAAGTGGATCGAAAACAATAAAGGGAACTGGGTTTTTGGAATGACTGGTCGAAGGGACTCGCGATCCTAACTTGGTTTTGTACTGACCTTTTTTGCTGTCAAATTGGTACATTTCGTCTGCGTTTCCATGATCGGCTGTGATGAGGAGTATACTATTATTCTTTTGGCAACTCTGTGCTATTTTTTCTAGACAAAAGTCAAGGTATTCCATGGCTTGGACCGTAGCTGTAAAATCTCCACAGTGTCCGACCATATCCCCGTTGGCTAGATTAAGCCGGATGAGATCGTATTCGTTCTTTTCTATTTCTTCACATACTTTATCTGTGATGGCCAGCGCACTCATCTCTGGCTTTTGATCAAAAGGAATATTAAAAGAGGGAATTTCTAATTGTTCTTCAAAGGGAAGCGCTTCACTTCTATTTCCATTGAAGAAATAGGTGACATGACCAAATTTTTGGGTTTCTGAAATAGATAGTACTCTCTTTTGAGCTTGTGCCATACGCTCCCCAACAGTGTCATCGATTTGCGGAGGTTCGACAAGGTATCGACGGGGAACATGTAGATCACCATCATATTCCATCATGCCAGCATAGTAGATGTTGGGATGTACACCACGATCGAAACATGAAAAGTCCTTCTCTTCAAGAGCTCTCGATATCTCTATTGCTCGATCTCCGCGAAAATTAAACAAGATCACGGCATCTCCATCGTTCATACCATCATAATCACCGATCACAAATTCAGGAATCCACTGATCGTCCATATTTGGATTCGATTGATATTGATACTCAATGGCTTCTTTTGCACTGGAAAATCGCGTACTTTTGGCATGAACATGACAATCGTACCCTCTTTTTACCATATCCCAATCTGCTTCATATCGATCCATGGTGATGTGCATACGTCCTCCACCAGTCGCAATCTTGTATTTCTCGGAGCATTGTGCAAGAACCTTTTCTAGCTTTTCTATATATTGGAGGGCTGAACGAGGATCTACGTCTCTTCCATCTGTGAGAATGTGTACCCAAACATTTTGTATCTCATCTTGATGTGCACGTTTGATCAATGCACAGAGATGATCGATGTGAGAATGAACATTTCCATCGCTTAGCAAACCCATTAGGTGTAGTGTGGAGTGTTGTCGAATATCATTCCATACCGAAGATCTCCAGATACTCCCACTATCAAAAGATTCTTGTACAAGCTTGGCTCCTTGTGCAAATACACGACCAGCACCCATGGCATTGTGACCGACTTCTGAGTTCCCCATATCAGAATCACTGGGCATTCCAACAGCGATACCATGTGCTTTGAGGAGTACCCAAGGATTTTCTTTTTGGAGCAGATCAAGACACGGGGTTTTTGCAGTATATACGGCATCTCCATCATCGCGCTGACCCCATCCGACACCATCTAAAATACACAAAACTACAGGTCTCATTGATTCCTCCATCATAACGAGGAGACAATTAACCAGTTGATATGTGACAAATTCGATATTTCGTATTTCTGTCGCAAAAAACAGGTCTAGATCACCATTGATTCATAATGTCTGAATTATCGAGCTACATCGAAATATTTTCATGGAAATCTGTGTGTCAAAAATTTTGCTCTCATCTACATCGAGCTTGGCTTCAGCAGCATAAATATTCATTTTTTCTTTTCGAAGATGGATCACCGTGCCTACTCTCGTGATCCTTGATACCCGTCTTGATGACACCATATCCTTTGTATATCATTATTATGAATTCTCTATTTTTTAATATTCGTCCTTGTGAACGATAGGTGTTTTTCGCTCACACACGATGATCAAAAAACGTGTTAATCTGTACAACGAGAACCACAGTATAATTTTAGAGAGTACCATGAATCAGCCTAATGAAATATCCATACCTCCTTTATCGAAAGATGATCTTCTTCATGCATACCGCGTCGCTGCTCGTTCGAGAGCGATGGAGCAACATATTGTACGTCTTGTTAGTCGTGGGGAAGTAAAGTTTGCGATTTGGGGACCCGGAGAAGAAATCCATGGAACAGCGACAGCACTTGCTCTTTCACGATTTGTAGATCCGGATCGATTTGGAATCGTCCCACATTATCGATCTGGTTCCTTGTGTTCAATGTGGTGCGAACTCAACGGGTACAATAACTTCAGCCAAACGCTTTTGCGCCAACAATTCTCCAAAGATACAGATCCTATGAGTGGGGGGAGACAGATGGTGTATCATCTCGATATTCGAGAAGTTGGAATTCTTCCTGTTCAAAGTCCTGTTGGGATGCAACTTGGAAAAGCTGCTGGTTACGCCAAAGGATTTCATTTAAAAGGGATTCGAGATGGAATCACGATGGGAATTGTGGGAGATGGAACGACAGCCGAAGGAGATATGCATGATGCTATGAATGCAGCTTCTGTGTGGAATCTTCCCTTTATTTTGCTGGTGACAGATAATGGTGTAGCCATCAGTACTGAACCAGGTGAAGGTCGCGGTATTAAAGATTTTGCTGCATACGCCGATGGATTTGGGATGCGTCATTTTTCTTGTCATGGAGGAGATTTTTGGGATGTATATGAAACAACGTGTCAGGTTGCGGAGTATGTCCAGAAAGAACAAAAACCCGTATTGTTTCATGTTCACAGTCTTCCACGTCTCAATGCGCATAGTTCCGCGGCAGATTATGCCTTTGACCTTACTCAGCCCGATCCGCTGATTGCATTTGGAAATAAACTTGTAGAGCTGGGGTATCTCGATCCAGCAGACATCATGACCCGGCACGATCGTGGAACTGTTCGAGACTTTTTTGAAAACCATGATCTGGGAACCATCATGTCAGAAGTGAATGAGGAGATTAAATCTTTGATCACGGAGATTCGCTCTGAGCCGGATCCAGATCCGGAATCGATAACACAACATATTCATGCACCGTTTCCCGATGTAGAAGAAGCCATTCCCGGAACAAAACAAACAGCGATTACCTATGGTGGAGCGATTCGAGCGGCAATTGATAATATTATTACTCATCACAACGGTGCTGTGTGGGGGCAAGATATAGCCAGATTGGGTGGTGTTATGCAAGCCACAGCAGGACTTGCAGCTAAGCATCCCGACCGCATTTTTGATGCTCCTCTTAATGAACCTTTAATTATGGGAACGGCATGCGGCGCTGGTTTGCATAAAGATCTGGTTGTGATGCCCGAAGTGCAATTCGGAGACTATTGCCTGAATGCATTTCACTGGTTTGTACATATGGGTAACCTGTACTGGAGTACACAGGGAAATTCCAACTTCTCTGTCATCATGCGTACACCAACAGATCCTTTTGGTGGGGGTGCTATGTATCACTCTATGAGTATCGATGGATACCTAACTCCAATTCCTGGACTTGTTGTTGTGATGCCTTCAACCTCATGGGATGTGTATGGTCTATTAATGACAGCTGCAGAATATAAAGGTCCTGTGATTGTTTTGGAGCCAAAAGCGATGTATCGAATGTATCTTGGACCCGCATTTCCCGGAGAACCAACTGATAACAAAGAGATCACAAAATTAAAGAGTGCCATTCGTCGAGGAGAGGTTCCATCGATCGATCCTGCTTTACGTGTTCCGTTTGGAAAAGCAGCGATTCGAAAAGAAGGGGAAGACATCACGATTGTATCATGGGGACGAGCTGTTTTGACAGCGCAAAAAGCGGCACAAGAATTATCCAAAAATGGAATAGAGGCAGAAGTCTTAGATCTTCGAACTCTTGTACCTCCAGATCTGGACTCCGTATTTGCCAGTGTAGAAAAAACAGGTCGATTGATTGTGGCTGCAGAAGATCGTTCTTTTGCAGGTTTTGTTCGATCCATTCAAGGTGCTGCTGTTGAGAAATTTCCCGGTTTACCATCTCGTGCAATTGGTCAAAAAAATATTCCTGGAATCGCACAAAGCTTGATTTTAGAGGATGCTACTATTTTAACCGATACAGATATAGTAGAAGCCGCACAAGAATTATGCGCAACAAGTACAACTCGTTCTCGAGCAGGATGGTCTTGGATTCCACCTCGTTATTTTATCTCATAGTGCATAAATTGAATGAAGTGGTGTTGTTTTTTGCAAAAGAACAGAGGAAAAAGAATATGCTCTTAACCAAACAACCTCAATAACCCGAGACAACTATGTCTATCAGTTTACAAACCATACGAAAACAGTCGATTAATGAACTTGTCGAACAAGCGCGTGCACATGGAATCGATAATGCTGGTAATATGAGAAAAAGTGATCTTATTTTCTCGTTGATCTGTGCAGCGACCAGCAGAGGGAAAACAATATTTGGGGATGGCATCTTAGAAATTCTTGGAGAAGGATTTGGTTTTTTACGATCTCCTGTCTCTGATTTTGGACCAGGTACAGATGATATCTATGTTTCACCTGCGCAGATACGACGATTTAATCTTCGTAGCGGAGATTTTATAGAAGGGAAAGCACGAACTCCACAAAAAGAGGGAGAACGCTATCTGGCACTGCTTCAAATAGAGAGAGTCAATGGACAAAATCCTGAAGATTCCCGTAATCGGCTTCTTTTTGAAACGTTGACATTACGAGAGTCGACTCCTGCAATGTTTTCTCATGGTTCTGTAGAATCGTGGACAAAAAAACAGCGGATGTATAATGGGCAAAGAACCTTGATTCGGCATTATCCAGGACAATCCTGTATTCGTGCGTTGCTTCCTTTTTTGGCAGAACATAATGCTGAAGTCGTGTATTTATCCATGGAGACGCCTAGCGAAGATCTCTATGTGCTCAATTCTTCGTCCCTTCACACATTTATCTCTCCTATGGGAGAAGGAACAACGCGACACATACAGATCGCAAATCTTGCTCTTATGCGGGCCAAACGATTGGCGGAATTAGGAAAAGATGTTGTTTTGGTCTTTGATTCTCTGTGGACGTATCTTTTGAGTGCACAAGAGCAAGTGAAACAACAAGGCAAAACAGGAGATTTTTCTATTGCTTGCTCCATGTTTCGATATTTTTGGGGTTCTGCAAGACAATTTGAGAATGGGTCTCTATCAATATATGCGCTTTTACCAACCAATTTTTGCTCTCAGGTAGCAAAAGTAGAAGCTCAACTTCTTCATCATACACATCATATGGTTTATCTATATTCACAGCTTGTACAAGAAGGATGTAATCCTCCTCTTTTGTCAAACGATGGTGTTTCGGAGCCAGTTGTACAATGGAGAGCATTCACCTCCTAGATTTTATTAGAGAATCGGTTATATGTTCTTCTTTATTTAGGAGTAACCATGAGCTATTCTCTTCATCAGTGTGAAGCGCGTTTGGAAGAAATCGATCGTGCATTGATGGATCCAAGTGTGCTATCCAACGTAAAAAAGCTTAAAGAACTTACTAAGGAACGAGCACATATTGAGCCTATGGTTTTTTTGTGGCGTGATTTAGAACGTTGTCGTGAAGAGATTGCAGATGCAAAAGAGATGCTTAGTGATCCTGAAATGAAAGAAATGGCTGAGCTGGAAATCTCCGATATTTCTTCACGAATCCCAGGTTTGGAAGAAAAACTTCGTTTGGCAATGCTTCCTCCAGATCCATATGAAGGTAGAGATATCATCATTGAAATCCGTGCAGGAACAGGTGGAGATGAAGCTGCTTTATTTGCGTATGACCTATTTCGTATGTACACGAGATTTTGTGAGCAAAACCGATGGAAAACAGAAGTTCTCTCAACCTCGATTATTCATGTTGGTGGAGCTGGAAAAACCAGTATGGGCTATAAGGAAGTCGTATGTCAGATTTCAGGAAATGATGCGTATCGATATCTTCGCCATGAATCAGGTGTGCATCGCGTACAGCGTGTACCACTTACTGAGTCTCAAGGTAGAATTCATACGTCTGCATCTACGGTTGCAATCATGCCTGTTGCTGAGGCTGTAGATGTAGAGATCAATAATGGTGATCTTCGAATAGATACATATCGTTCTAGTGGAGCGGGTGGTCAGCACGTTAATACAACAGACTCAGCAATTCGTATTACGCACCTACCAACAGGTATTGTTGTGACATGTCAAGATGAAAAGTCGCAGCATAAAAATAAAGCGAAAGCAATGAAGGTTCTGGCTTCTCGTCTTTTGCAGGCGCAAGAAGAAGCCGCTCATAAAGAGATGTCCGCCACAAGAAAGGCACAAGTTGGCTCCGGAGATCGATCTGAACGAATCCGAACTTATAATTATCCCCAAAATAGAATCACGGATCATCGAATAAATCTCACTCTGTATAAACTGGATCGCTTCATGGAAGGGGATGTTTTGGACATGATTGATGCACTCAATGCCAATCTACAAGAACAGCAGATAGCAGAATTGGGTTCCAAATTTTAGTCTTCTGTGAAAAATAGAATAGGACTGATGGCCCAGTGATTTCCTCGGATTTCAGCAAGAACCCATGCATCATCGGTTCGTGGATGTGAGGCTGATAGATGTTGAGATTCATTGAAGGTCCAGGAATTGAGCTCTAGACCTCCTTTTGTGATTAAGTGAATGGATTCAACTTCCATCCATGAAGGAGCATACGCATCGATGATCCACAGATCTTCTTGCTCAGAAATGAAGATGATTGGTCCATTTCCAAATGAATGCTTTTGTTCAAAGAGCATCCTGTTTCGTATACTCTCGGGAAGAGGACCTATTTCTTGATGTTGAATCGCATTTTCCGGACCCAAAAATCGAAGCGGGATTTGTTGATCCAATATCTCGTATAGTTTCCATCGTTGTGTAATATCAGATAGAAAGATAAAATCAGGATGTGTATATTCGCTCTCAGATCGAAGTAAATCCCAAAAAGGAATATTGGATACACTGATTCTCCCTTGGCGATCAACGTAGGAAAGTAGGGATTGATACGAAGAAAAAGCAGGAACAGCACCCATTCCTGCTTCTCGAATAATGGGATCCCATGGCCAGCTGAGCAACCATGCTTCGTCTTGCTCGATCACGAATCCTTTTTGTGCATGGATATGTTCTTGAAAAGGAGGGATTTGTAACGAGAAGGGAGAAATAAAATCCTTTGTACTAATCACGGCATTTTCAATTCCTTTTCCAAGCATTTTTGAGATTGATTTATGGGGTGTAATACTGATTTCTAGTGGAGAGAAGAGATGTATGTTGGGAAAGATTCGCTCTAATGAAACATGATTTTGTGTCGATGATATGTTGGCTTGTTCATATGCAGATCCTGCGGAGATATTGTATTCGCTTTGCTGGAAAGAGATAAGTCCACCTTGTGGAGGAATAAGTGTTTCATTTGCATAGCTCCATATTCGATCTCCTTCACTGGAAACGTGTATCCTTTTCTCATTACAGTTTTCTAAAGTAGGCTCAAGGTCTATAGGTACCCAGTTTTCCCGGCACGAAGGATGTGACAACGTCCACTCTGTTGCTTGTGGAGGGATATATCCAGAGAATGTTTGATTCAAGAAAGGAATAAACCAAGTTTCTTGATCGTCTCGTAGCAAAAGAGCATGAGGATGTACCTCTTCATTGCTCCATGTCAATTCCACAAAACGATTGCCATATTCGAACATTATGTTCCAAGGCTTGGTGTGAAGAGAAGTGAGATCTTCGATAATAAATCCTTGTTCTTCGAGCGATATTTCACCCTCTATTCGCATTCCATACTCTCTATTTTGCGTATAGAGTGTATTTCCAACTCTTTTGCTTGTGGGGAGAGGGGTTAGAAAAAACGAGGCAGTCGTATCGATATCGATACGACTGTCATCTGCATGAAGTGTGTAGGATAGAATATGTTCGCCTTCATGATAAAATGACAATGTTGCTGATGCTTCGTCTATATCTGAAACAGCTTCAAGTGGATGAGGTATATCAATTGCTCTAATTTCAAGTAGAATAGGAGATTCTCCCACTTGAATAATGGAAGCTCCAGGTCCTTTCGTATATGTTAAAGACGAATTTTGATGACGTATGATTGCCTTTTGTAGATTGTTTTCTAGAATCCAGTCCCCCCTTCGAACAAACGGAGAGGAGATTTCCGATGAGCAAGAAACGGAATGAAGTCGAAGTTCGCCTTCTTCTGGTTTTTCTGAAAAACAGTGTGATTGAGGAGGTTGTGGACTAGGAAGGGAGCAAGACCAAAATAGACTAATCATTCATGAAGATTAGGTCCAAAAGTTGAATACGTACTTTTTTAGACCAGTTAGAGGGGGTATCACCTGTAA
The DNA here is from genome assembly GCA_002683315.1 of Deltaproteobacteria bacterium. GTDB lineage: Bacteria > Myxococcota_A > UBA796 > UBA796 > UBA796. The sequence goes on from NYTD01000255.1 coordinate 23,920, forward strand.
TATAGCACCATTGACGCTTATCTCCTATTTTGAAAGGGCCCTTTCTTCGTTTTGGAGTAGCATGTGCACGACCGTGTAGATCTCCAATGATTACCGTATTATCGTTGGAGTGTGAGTCAAGAACCTCTCCATTCTCATCGAGAAAGTGTACCTTGGCGCGAAGATATCGGATATCTCTTTTTGTGTTGTTGGTAACATAGGTTGTAAACATCCAGCCGTTGAGTTCAGTTCCTGCTGCGGTGCAGTTTCGACTGCTGGATTTGGATGTATCAACTTGTTCTTTTTCGATGCGTTCGATGACAATATCTTTGCTGAATTCTGCTACTTTTTGATACTTCTCAGCTGTTTTTACACGAGTGTCTTGGGTATACTCATATTCTTTGATGAATGCAGCGTATGCGTCTACGGAATCTTTTTTCTGTGTTTCTTTCCATACGATTTCCATTCTTTCTGAGAAAGCTGCGACATAGTTTTCGCTTTGTTTTTTCTCTTTGTATTTTTCAAGATATGCATCATATGCTTCCAATGTTTGTTTTTCTCGAGCATCGGTAAGAATGAGGTTTTCTATTTTTATCTTGGCAAGAGATGCGTTGCTGTGTGTGGGGTTTTCTGTAAGAAATTGCTCATATGCCTCAATGGTTCCTTTTTTTTGCGCTTCCTCAAATGGATTGCTACAGCCCCACAATAAAAAAAGAAAAGAATAGAACATCACAACCTCCATATAAAAATAGTAGGCGTATATATAATACGCCTTTCTTCTGGATGCTTATTTTTATGTTTATCTTGCGAAGTCTTTTCGCTCGGAAGATATTTATTTGGCAGCCTTTTTTACCCACTTGGTCGCATCTTCCAATCCACGATCAGCCAAGATTGTTTGTACAAACTTGGGAACCCATCCAGAGATACGAACATCGATGGTGTATTCTACTCTGGTCTGTCCGGGATTGTCAGGAGACGGATATAAAAACCAGCACCCAGTTGAATCATTCAGATCACTTTCCTTTGTATAGTCAAGTGTCCATGTAATATATCCTTCATCTTTGAATAGGTTGTGTTTTACATAATACTCAACCGTCATCATCATGCTGCTCAAGATAAATTTTGTGTATACATTATCGGGGGTAACATTGTAGTTTTCTGTCGTTTTTAATTCTGGAATGTAGGTCGGGTACTTCTTGTAGTCGGTAATGATGTTCCAAACCTTTTCTTGTGAAGCATCAACATCCATAACGGCAATGCCTCGGCCTCCATCTCCTTGTTCGACCTGTTTGAGGATTGCTTCTCCAGATTTGATTCTGGAGATTTCTTTATCAGTCAAGACAGTCTTTGTTGGTTTTCCAAATTTCTGTGCAACACCTTGGTGTGGATGTGGCGTGTTTGGATCTGCAGCATAAGATGTGGCAAGTATAGAGAGAATAAATAAAAATAATTGCATATGTGCTCCGATTGAAAACCCTGAGAATAGGTGATTATTTTAGCGAGGAGGAATCATTATGTCTTGAGTTAATGATGACTGTTTCTCAGTTTTCACAACATACGAGTTGTTTTGTATATCTATTCAAAGAAGATATTGATAAAACAGTTTTCGTGCATCTCAATGATTTTCATCCTACACAGAAACGTCCTATGACGTTATTGTGTGTTTATAATCAGGCAACATCGTTGATGAAGGGAGTGCGATATGTGGAGTGTAATTCTAATGTGTAGTCTTGCGTGGGCAGATACAGCAGAAGATACTGCAATAGAAGATACTGCAATAGAAGATACTGCCGCTGCAGATACAGCCGCTGCAGATACAGCAGAAGATACCGAGACAGGAATAGAGGACACAAGTACACTTGATGATGATACAGGGACGGACACTGCAGATACAGCAAGTTCCGATACTGGAAGTTCTGATACTGGAACGGATACATCTTCCACAGACACCTCAGATACATCTGAATTAATAACACCGGCTTCTTCTCTAGCTGGGGAGAAAGGAGGATATGGGTGTGCCACTGTTGGTTTTGGAGGAGCGATCGCCATTTGGATTGCTTCATTTGCGATAGGATTTAGAAGAGAACAGGATACAGTCTAAATATACATCCTAGTTATTTCCTTCTGTTAGGCTCCAGTTTAGTGCAAAGCACATCACAGGGTCTGGAGGTGGATTGCTTTCATCAAAAAAGTCGTTTTTGGCGTTTTCATCTCCTTTGAGTGTTATGATGCAAGGAAGAACCAAGGAACGTGCGATAACACGAGCTGTTTGTTTTTTAGCCCAGTCACTCCCAGAAAGGTCGGAACGATCCAAAGAAGAACCAATTTTATTGGTAAACTTCAATGCGGTTTTCGTTTTCCCATTATAGTTTTCTCCAGGAAGATCTGCAGTGTAGAGGCGAGCGACCTTCGATACGATGGTTGCACGTTCCATTTCAGTTTTACCGTATTGTTTTTTGATTCCGGCCGCTA
>NYTD01000256.1 GCA_002683315.1 Deltaproteobacteria bacterium
ATAGTGCATATCCCCAAGGTCCATCTTCACCTTGCATCTTTGTATCGAAATAATGAAAGAGGTCCCCTTCTACATACCAGTCGATATCCCACAATCCACTAATTTCAAGGTCAACACCTGTAACAGAGGAGTCAAAACCTTCTTCCCAGCGCAATAATGAACTTCCATCCAATGTCTCGCCAAAAGAAGAGAATACGGTATGAGCACCAAGAGAGACCATTCCGTCAATAAGACCATATCGTTTGTATTCTGAACCAATCACAAAATGAGGAATATCTTGGTTGATGGCGATATTGGGATTATAGCGCTGAATTTGCTGCTTGTTGGTAAACCCAGTAATTCCAATAAGTTCCCAATCATCGGCTTCATAGTGTAGAAGACTACCTCTGATAGAAGTATCAATGTCTACTTTTGTATTTTGAATCACGTTGAGTGCAATACCACGACCAAAACTCGCATAGACATCACCAATTCCAATGCTGAATCGTCCAATTTGCTTTTCAATCGTGAATTTTTCGATTGTCCAGTACAGATCTTCAAAAGGAGCCTCTACAGTATTGTCCAAAAGATCCCATGAATACTTAAGTTTTTCGTCAAGAATATATTTGTTGAGCATGAATCCAACTTGATCAAACTGCAACCGGATTTTTGTATCAGGGGAATCAAAAAGAAGATTATATTTTTCGATCTGCTCAATATGATCGTGTAAGCGCGGATGTGTCTCTTCAAAATTAAGCTCGAGACGATCGCTCATTCGATAGCGTATCCGGAAATCAGAGCGGCCACTCATAGAAAAGGAAGACAAATCTCCCAATCCATAGAGCGGCTCAGCAAAAGCAGTAGCGCATAGAAATATAAACATCAATCTTTGGGTTCCGTCTCTTTGGGTTCCGTCTCTTCAACTTTTGGTTCTTCAACTTTTGGTTCTTCGACTTTTGGCTCCTCTACTTTTACTTCATCCTTAATTCCCAGTTGCTCCATAACCTTTTCGCGGATAAGTTTTTCCTCTCCTGGCGCATAGCTCAATTTGGTCCATACCATTCGCCCTTCTTTATCCACAAGAGCATTATAAGGAAGGGTTTGATCTGGGTTATACAGCGGAATCACTTTGGTTCTCTTGTCCAAAAGAACGGGGAACGTATATTTTCCTCTTTTGACAAGCGGCTTTACTTTTGATGCGTCACGTGCTTCATCGATACTAATAGAAAGAACCGTAAATCCTTGATCCTTAAACTCATCATATATCGCTTGAAGATGAGGCATTTCTGCCTGACATGGTTGACACCACGTTGCCCAGAAATTGATGAGTACAACTTTACCTTTATAGTCTGAAAGCGTCACCTTCTTTTTGTTGATGTCTCGCAACGTAAAGTCGGGAGCCATTCCCTCAGATGCGTGGGCATGCCCAATAAATATAGGGCTATCGGACACAACGTCTAAAGATGCAAGACCTGTAATCAATCCCATATGTAAAAATAATGAACGCAACATATTTTCTCCTTTTGTCATACTATATCAACTTGCCAACATTCATACAATGAATGCATGCATTTCTATACGAATCATTCATCATTGCATTCACAATGACAAAGATATACTATGATAGGAAATACGTACGAGGATATATTCATGGCACGAATACTCATTGCAGATGATGAAGCAAGCATCCGTATGGTACTCAAAGCACAACTTTCCACGCTTGGTCACTCTGTTCATGCTGTAGAGAATGGTCGTGAAGCATTGATTTATCTTCAAAAGTATGGTGCGGAAATCCTTATCACAGATTTACATATGCCCAAGATGGGTGGTATGGAGCTTTTTGAACAATGCCGTAATCGATACCCTGATATCCCGGTCATTATCTTGACAGCCCATGGCACTGTACATCTTGCCGTGGAAGCCATTAAAAAGGGCGCCTTTGACTTTCAAACGAAACCTTTTGATAGAGATGAGCTAAAAGCTCTTGTACAAAAAGCGCTGTCTGAATCCAACAAGAGACAAAATCTTGTTCACGAAGAAAGTATTGGACGATTTGATATCATTGGTCGTACAAAATCCATGCATCAGGTATACGAACTCATTGATCGTGTTTCCAAATCAACAGCATCAGTCTTGATTATTGGTGAAAGTGGAACAGGTAAAGAACTTGTCGCAAAAGCACTACATCGCAACTCGGATAGAGCACAAGAAGCTTTTATTCAAGTCAATTGCGGTGCCATTCCCGAACAACTTTTTGAAAGTGAATTCTTTGGATTTGAAAAGGGCTCATTCACAGGTGCAGACCAGAGCCGTCCTGGAAAATTCAATATGGCTCATAGCGGAACCATTTTTTTGGATGAGATCGGTGAGCTACCATCATCCATGCAAGTAAAACTTCTTCGTGTTTTACAAGATGGATCCATTGAGAGAATTGGCGGCAAGAGGATGCAAAAGGTAGATGTTCGACTGATCGCGGCTACCAATCGAGATCTAAATAAAGAAGTGCAAGAAGGTCGGTTTCGCGAAGATCTATATTATCGTCTCAATGTCGTTCCCATCATGCTCCCTCCGCTGCGTGATCGGATTGAAGACGTACCCTTACTGGCGGAACACTTTCTCAAAAGATTTTCGAATAAATTTAGCAGAACATTTCGAGGATTCACGGAAGAGAGTCTGTTATGGCTCATAAAATACGATTGGCCTGGAAATATTCGAGAATTGGAAAACGTCCTTGAAAGAAGTGTTCTTTTGTGTGATGAACACAGTCACCAACTTCTGGACATCACGCAAAATAAGACACTACCTCATCAAAATGCAACTCAGCCCAAAAATCTCAAAGAGTATATACGTCAACAAACAGCCATCCTTGAAAAGAAAAAAATTGAAATCGCTCTTGCAGATCACGATGGAAATGTCACGCATGCAGCCAATGCACTCGGTATTTCTCGAAAGTCTCTTCAGCTAAAGATGCGCGATTACGACTTAAGAGGTTAAGTCTTTGTACTGACTTGCTGAAATATTATAAGGTGTACATATGCCGTTTTCCTTCTCTACATTTATTCTTCATACTTCTATGACAGCACATGCTGATGCGCTAACGGATGGCCCTGGAGCGATGCACGGCAATATCGGTCTTAGAACCACCTCTATTTCGGCATCCGATTCCCTTATGGAGTCCGAAAAGACAGTCGGCGCACGTAGCTACAGCCAAACTCAAATCGAGCTATACGGTGAGTTCTCTCCCATTAAGCATCTTTCTGTGGCGTTTTCAATCCCCTATATCAACGAGCGATATTCGTTCACAGATATTTCTGCAATGGAATTTGATCCGGCAACAAAATCAGGTAGCTACATCAATTCTACTCCAGCTGGAGATTTTGAACGTAATGGTGCTGGGATAGGCGGACCTACGATTGGATTTTTCTACTATCCATTCCACGATCGACTCTTTGAAAACAGAGCAGATCGCGGAGCATGGAAGATTGGTGTTAGCTATCGTCTCCCGTCTTCACAGCACTTCTACACGACACGAGAAGATGGTTCGCGAGGTGCTGGACCTGGAGCTGGAGCATGGAATTTCTACGGAGCTTTTTCTACACCCAGCAAAGTCGGAACACCATATACAGAACTCAAAGCCACCTATACAGGTGTATGGATGGGACCGATTCGAAATGATGATGGAGAAGAACTTCTGGCACAAGGAGAGATACGTCCTCCATCCAGTCTTTCGCTTCGCGTTGGGAACGCTCTAACCATATGGGAAGATACAGCATTTGCACACTTTGTAGAATTCGATCTCTATGGACGAGTCCGCTATGACTCTTGGGCGGATGTCACAACAGGAATCCTTTTACCCAGCACTTTGAGTGCCTATGATGACTTCATCGTCAATCGTTCAGAAATACTACAACTTACGGGCGGAATGGGCGTGAATGCTCAGTACAACTCATACTATTCAGGACGTGCCGCATTTGAGATTGGAATGATGGGTCCACAAGCGATAGAACACATCTATCCCATCAGTACAGATGGAAGTGTTGTATGGTCAGTTGTATTCGATCTCCGATTTCGATACCGAACAACGGCCACATAATTTATTCACAAAACGGTCCATCAACATAGATGAGATTATCTTGCTCTGAACACTCCTCCAAGAGTCCAACTCCAAATCCATCATCATCCAAAGAAAGAAGGATCTGATCTACTCCTAGGAGAGCGGATGCTGAGATTGGGACAAGAATAGAATCATTGGTCCATCCTCCTGTAATGGAGTCAGATATTTCTATCTTTTCAACTGCACGCATTCCATTTTCGTCTACAGCAAAAACGGTAACAAAAAAAGATTCACTCAAATCAGATGCAGATGAGTTGTGTACACGAAATGTGAGAAATACCGTCCCATTGGCACAATCATCCAAGCACAGGTCGATCACTTCTGGCTCTAGATTCACCAATCCCTCACCAGAGCTTGCACTAGATAATGCAGAGTGCCATGTATTGCTGGTCATGAATGAAGGATCTGGCTGGACTGGGATACTGAGATCATCATTGATATTGCCGATCGAATATGCGTGTTGATTCCATACCGGTCGAGCGGAAACCCACGAACGATCTTGATCTCCATATACAGAAAATGCATGGGAATATCCGTTGTGACACACCAAGATTTCTGCGTTATCATCCCCGTCGACGTCTGCCACGACAGGATAATCGAACATGGTATTGGAAGCATGCTCTTGTGATTGAAACTTGATGGTTCCTGTTTCTCCATCCAACGCAACCATCTGTACTTCGTCAATGTATACCACCTCCATTTTACCATCTCCTTCAAAATCGAAGATACTCGCACCCGTGGCTCCTGACTCGTCGGTCGCAGAAGAAGTCCATAGCGTTGAGCCATCATGGTTTAAACAATGAATCTGGTTCCCACCGGCAACCACAATCTCGGGATAGCCGTCAAAATCAAGATCCGCGATGGCGGCTGTTGACATAATGTTGGCATCTTGAAAGGTGATCGGTCCCCACATAATACTTCCATCGGTATCGACAGCGCGTACAGTATTATACGAGACAGCAATCACTTCTCCTTGTGGATCATCATCCAAATTGGCAATAGAAATCATCGCATCTTCTTGGGTGGAATCTGACCAAAGTACGTTCCCTTCAGCGTCGTACCGAGCATTTCCCACAATAATCTCTTGATAGCCGTCTAGGTCAAGATCTGCCACGGCGGGTACAGAAGATTCAGAAGGACCAAAGATTGGTACTCCATACGAGCCTCTCCCCATTGTACCTACACCTCTGGTTGTTCCGTCCGGATTCAAGATTACACGTCCTGCGATGATCTCTACAACACCATCACCATCAACATCTGCCAAAACAGGTGCTGTGGCCCAATCGAAATCCAATCCTACAAAATGATCGGACTCCCAAATCTGATTCCCATTCTCATCCCAGGCTTGGATCGTATAGTCTCCCGCGTCGAAAAGAGCAGACTGATATTCACGAACCGAAACAATCTCCACTCGTCCGTCCCCGTCGATATCTCCCGCAGCGACAGGAGAACCATATGCAAGCTGTGCATTTTGACTCCACATTACTCCAGAACCATCTCCGTTCAGTACCACAAGTTCGCCAGGAGAATTAAATAGTCCTGTCACATTGAGAATAATCTCGGGTGCTCCATCAAGATTGATATCCGCGACAATGGGTAAAGACAAACATCCTTTCCCCTCACCGTACGACCACTCAACAATTGGCGTAAACCCTCCACTTGGTTCTACAGGGCAGCTATCTCCAATCCCCAATTCTTCCGCAAGAGCTTCGGTAGGAGCACAAGATTCCGGAATGGGATCACCCACTGACGTACTTCCCGTGTCATTATTTCCACTATTATTTGTTCCATCGTTTTCGTAGAGCTTAAACTCTGTACATCCCAAACCAAGCATTACGATCAACATACATTCCTCACATAAATTAATTGAACAGTATGTTATCATCACACACAATTGACACCATCTCAACTTGAAAAGATGAGATGTCGATCTGAATCGTAAAAAATTGGTTATGTACATACCCAGATAATTATCGAAAAAGAGAGCCCGCCATTCCAGCCAACATGAAATGTCCCAATTGCAAAAGGCTTATTCATCCTCCAAACGAGAATGAAGAATTTGTCATTTGCCCATACTGTATACAGAGCACAGCTCCCGTTCCGCAAGATCTAGAGCTTGATCATCCTCCTCTTCCACAAAGATACAGCAGTATTCAAATCATCGCTTTTGGATTACTGGCATTCCTCTTTTGCACAATACTGTACATCTACCTCACGACATAAAAACGGAGCTCCCATGGCCATTCGCTTCCCATCCACTCGAATGCGTCGAAACCGGCAAACAGACTGGTCTCGCAGACTTGTGCAAGAAAACCATCTAACCATCTCGGATCTTATCTGGCCTGTGTTTGTACAAGAGGGAGATATTTCTCATACCCCCATTCTATCGATGCCCGGTGTTTCAAGACTCAGCATCCCTCAGCTTGTTCAAGATGCACAAAGAGCAGAAGCTCTTGGGATTCCCGCAATCGCTATTTTCCCTGTGACTCCTCATGAATGCAAAACACCAGACGGAAAAGAAGCCTACAATCCCAATAATCTTGTCTGCCGAGCTGTACGAGCTGTTGTGCAAGAAACGAGCAATATCGGAATCATCTGCGATGTCGCACTGGATCCATTTACGACACATGGACAAGACGGGCTACTTGTTGATGGTATTGTAGTGAATGATGAGACTTTAGAGGCACTATGCGCACAAGCCATTAATCAAGCTAGAGCGGGATGCCATGTCATTGCTCCTTCCGATATGATGGATGGTCGCATTGGTGTAATACGAGCTGCGTTGGATGCTGAAGGATTTCAAGATGTACAGATATTGGCGTATTCAGCAAAGTATGCATCTGCATTTTACGGCCCGTTTCGCGATGCCGTTGGCTCAAAATCAGCACTTGGAAAAGGTGACAAACGAACCTATCAGATGAACCCAGCCAATTGTGATGAGGCAATCAAGGAAGTAGCCCTCGATATTCAAGAAGGCGCAGACATGGTGATGGTCAAACCAGGTATGCCGTACCTTGATATCGTTCGACGAGTTAAAGATGAGTTCTCGGTGCCCACATATGCCTATCAAGTCAGTGGAGAATATGCGATGCTCAAGGCGGCCGCGCAAAATGGTTGGCTCGATTGGGATTCTGTGATCTTTGAATCCCTCTTGGCATTCAAAAGAGCTGGAGCCGATGGCATTCTCACCTATGCAGCAATGGAAATTGCCCAAAGACTTCACTCTTCTCGGCACTAATGGTACGATAGACACAAGGAGAATTGTATGTGGTTATGGATACTTATCGCTTGTGACGAATATGGACTACAGTCAGACGGCCTAGACACAGGGATCGAAACAGAAGAAATAACGGACAGTTGTGATGGAGAACTCTGTGTGGACTCTATCTCCCCCAATTGGGGACCAACAAGTGGAGGAACTGAACTTAGAATCTATGGAACTGGGTTCGATGGAAATATAGGTGTCTCTTTTGACCGACTAGAAGTAAGTAATATTACACGTCTTGGTCCAAATGAGTTGGTTTTGACCAGCCCACAAGGTCCTTCAGGTCCTATTGATATCACGGTATGGTCTGATTATGGAGAAGTAACACTCAGTGATGGATTCACATATAGTGACAGCGGAGCACCTGTAGATACCGGAAATATAGATACAGGCAATACAGATACAGGTTCTGGAAACAACAGTGGTGCTGGAATGGTGGGAGGGGTTGTAGAATACAGCATGATTGTCGATGGATTTCTGCTTGCAACAGCAGAAGGATATCTCGTCACTGCAAATGCGATGCTCCACAGTCCTGCTCCTGGTTCATGGTTGAGTTGGATGGCTCCTGTAGGTTCCTGCTTGAATTTCACTGATCCGGTTCCTCTATCGAATATGCCGCTCTCACTCGGCTCATGGGCATATCTTACTGCGCCCAATGGCTCTATTCCCATGCAAATGAATGGAACCAAATACGCTGGAGCCAATCTGGGAACTTCAGATTACATCAAAGGAAATACCTATGACCTTTCCTTTCCCGAACAAGGAATCGAAATACCCGATGCGGTCACAACGGCAATGGGAATGGGACAAAACTTTGGACCTTCACATTTCTTTGCGGGGGGTGATTACACCGCCAACTATTATATGAGCACATCCACATACTTCACGTGGGATGTAGATGGTGATGCTTCTTCGACGATGCTCTTTATCTTTGATGTTTTGGATGGAAGTAATGGCATGTCTCTGGGAAAATTTCAATGCCACAGTCCAGATACGGGGAGCTATCAACTTCCTCCTGATATCTTTACGGGTGCCTTATATGGAGATCTCATCGTCATTCAGATGCTACGACTTCGAACCACCAATTCCATAAGTCCTATCGATGAAAGCATCATTGAAGGGTTCTCTACCACCGGTGGAATCGGTGTCGCATTTTTTGTGCAATGATCTTGACAAGCCCCTTTAAACAACCTATATAGAGTGATGTTGTACACCGTTAGCTCAGTTGGTAGAGCATCTGATTCCAAATCAGAGGGTCGGGAGTTCGAGTCTCTCACGGTGTGCACTTTTTCGTTTTTTGGAATTCATTTTTTGGGAATATTTCAAAAACTAATCTTTGATTTTCAAGAGCCGGTTGTAGGCCTCTCGTTTCGATAATCCCCATTGTTCAGCAAGAAGTGATGCAATATGCTTGAGTCCCTCTTGTTGTTTTTTCTCTTGAACAATGGCTTTTCCCGGTCCCACAATAATGACACACTCACCTTTGAGTGTCTCAGCCTCCAAAGAGATAATCTTCACTCGTCGAATCTCTTCAAATTTTTTGGTCATTTCTCGACAAATACAGATCTCGCGATCGGGCATAAGTTCTTTTATATCTTCCGCAAGACTTGGAAAACGATTGCCTGATTCTAAAATGACCAATGTACATTCTTGCGCTGATGCTTGTATCAACCATCTTTGTCTGGGCCCCTTCTTCCTTGGAGAAAACCCCAAAAATAAAAATGGGGCAACAGGAAACCCCGATACACTCAATGCTGCAGTTATCGAAGAAGGTCCTGCTACAACGCGAACAGGAATATTGCATTCATGGGCTTTTTGAACAACGAATCGGCCTGGATCGGAAACCGCTGGTGTACCTGCGTCACTCACCAATCCCAATACAGCTCCATTATTCCACTGTTCTTGAACCCATTGCAACCTTTTACCTTCATTATGAGCATGAAGCGATTCCAGCTTGGGTGCTTTTTGGATATCAAGGGCTGATAGTAGTTTTCTGGTATGACGTGTGTCTTCACAAAGAAGAAAATCCAATTCTTGATCTGCAAGGATTTGCTTTAGGTGGGTTGAGCAATCGGATAAATTCCCAATGGGTGTCGCAATCACATAGAGCATACAAAACCATCCTTGTGTGTAAAAGAAGATACCCTTTAATCATCATCTGTGCCATCAAAAGCATTGGCAATCCAATCCAAACCATCTCTTGTTCGAAAACAGACAACAATCTCCATCTCGTCGTATTCTACATCGTTATCCATAAGCCAATGCTCGATTGAACGTTGTATTCGAATTTGTTTGATTTTGGATACACGCTCATAGGAGATATGTACACTGGAACTCCCCTTTACTTCCACAAACCATATGCATCCGGTCTTCTGTGCAATAATATCAATCTCGCCATATGGAGTATGATACTGGGTCCCTAAAATACTCCAGCCCAAGAGCTGCAATTCTTGCAACGCTTGGGCTTCAAAGGAGTCACCTAGGTGTTTTTTACTTTTTCTTTTTGAAACCGCGGATTTCCTTGAGACGCGCTTTCTTACCACGAAGTTCGCGCATGTAATAGAGTTTTGCACGACGAACTTTGTGACGAGCAAGAATATCAACCTTTTTTACAAGAGGACTATAAACAGGAAAGATTCTCTCAACACCAACACCCAAAGATTCTTTACGGACGGTAAATGTTGAACGAATTCCGCCTTTACTTAATGCGATCACCAACCCTTCAAATTTTTGGATACGGGTACGTTTTCCTTCTGAAATAGAGACGTGTACTCGTACTTTATCTCCTACATTGGGTAATGACTTTTCATTTGACGCGACGCGCTCTTTTTCTAGTTGTGCAATGTTGACCATGATTTTCTCTCAGCTCTAAAACGAGGATAAAATGTAAGATTGAGAATGTATGACGGATGAATATCGACGCAAAAAAACGCATCTACAAAAATGATATAATTCTCAAAAGCACTTTTATTTATTCTGTATTGTTCTTGCTGTCAAAGGATTTTTTTATCAAGTCTGGTCGAATTCGTTCTGTAAGGGAATAAGACTGTTCTTTTCTCCACTGTTCAATATTAGCATGATGGCCACTGAGTAGTATTTCAGGAACAGTCCACCCTCGATATTCTCTTGGACGGGTGTACTGGGGAGCCTCAAGCAGACCATCACAAAATGATTCCTTATCTAAGGATCCTTCATTTCCCAACACACCTTTAATTTGACGAGCAATCGCATCAATCATCACCATTGCAGGCAGTTCACCACCTGTCAGAACAAAATCACCAATAGACAGAGATTCATCAGCTAATTCTTGTCGAACTCGAGCATCGATTCCTTCATAGTGTCCACAGATAAAGACAAGATGATTCTTTCCCGATAAGCGAATCGCATCAGAATGTTCAAAGGGTTTCCCAACTGGATCCATAAGCAAAACATGCCCACCATTCACGCCTATTTGAGAAAGACACGCATCAATCACATCGACACGCATCACCATACCACTTCCCCCACCATACGGAGGCTCGTCTACTTTTTGATGTCGACCGATTCCATAGTCTCGAATATTATGGATATGAATATCCAGAAGACCTGCTTCTCTTGCTCTTTGGAGCATACTGTGCTCCAAGGGTGAAAACATCGGTGGATGTAGTGTAAGGATGTCAATACGAAGAGGAGCATTATTCATCGGGAACCACGATCCCATCTATGAGGGAGACTGACAGAACATCCTCATCTGTGTATGGAATATAAATTGTTTCTTCTGCAGATTCACAAATCCAGATCTCAGTCTCTGCGGAAACAATCTCAACAATCTCTCCAAGAGGCTCTCCAGATTCTGTATGAACCTTCATTCCCAAGAGTTGGTGGTGATACCACTCACCTGGTGGGAGAACAGGAAGGTGGTTCTTAAGCATGGTAATCTTATACCCTATTTTTTCTCGAGCAGACTCTCTACTCTCCACTCCATCAATGCGGGCAATCACTTTTTTTCCAGCACCTGTCCGCGCTTTTATTCGAAACTTCGCTTGAATCCCCTTTTCATCAATTAGAAATACATTTCGTGGAGAAAATAAGAATCGACTGTCGGAATTGTACAAAAAAATACGTACTTCTCCCTTTACTCCGAATATTCCACTCACATATCCAAAGCAGACATGATCTTCTGGAACGTCACTAAAACTTTTGCTAACTTGCATATGCAAACTCCAAAAAACGAAAACAGTTCACGCCACGAATCTCTATTGTATTGATGAGCTGTGGGTGAACTGTTTTGAACGTAGGATATTACTCTTCTTCGTTGTTTTCCGATTCTTCAGCATTGGTTTCTTCAGCCTGCTCGGTTTCAACAGCTTCTTCTTCTGAAGAAGAAGATGATGATTCACTATCTGAAGATTCTTCTTCTTCTTCTGCTTCTGTGAATTCATCTACGACATTGAGCACAGGCTTTTTGTTTCCTGTGGAGAGAGACAAAATGTGTTGTACAGAGAACTTATTCTCGTCTGTAAAAGACTCTTTGTCTTCCTCATGCAGTTTGATCTCTACAAGAACAGCCGCTTTGGATTCAATGATATTGTGCTCACATTGGTCAGGATGTGAAAGAAACGGAGAAACAAGATGTGTAATGAGTTCATCCATGTTTATTGTACCTGTGCTTTGAATTTTTTGATAAGTGCAGCAGCGGTGTCAGTTGGTTGTGCACCAAGACTGAGCCAGTGATCTACACGATCAATTTTCAGTGTAAGCTCTTTGCTTTCATCTTTCTCAATAGGGTTATAGGTTCCAAGAATTTCGAGGAACTTTCCATCACGTGGAGCCCTTATATCTGCTGCTACAACGCGATAGAATGGACGGCGCTTACGTCCGTGACGTGCCAAACGGATTTTTACCATGATAACTCCAAAGGTATAAAAAAATAGACAAACCTAATTATATTAGAATTGATGGGTTGTCAATTATTTCGTTTCAGTTGGCGTAAACTACCCTAACTATAAGGGCATATTGCCATGTTTCTTCGGAGGATTTTGATCACGTTTGTTTTCTAGACTCTCAAACGCATCTATTAATACAATTCTGGTTTGGTCAGGTGAAATAATCTCATCGATGTATCCAAGCTCTGCTGCACGAAATGGTGTGCAGAAGGTGTCCGAATACTCTTCGAATAAACGTGCGCGTTCGGCCTCTCGTTCCTCTTCACTTTCAATACCCGCAAGAGCACGACGATGAATAATATTCACGGCTCCTTGTCCTCCCATGACCGCAATCTCTGCAGTAGGCCATGCAAAATTCAGATCAGCTCGAATATGCTTTGAATTCATCACACAATATGCTCCACCATATGCTTTTCTGGTGATCAAGGTCACTTTTGGGACAGTAGCCTCCGCAAATGCATACAGGAGTTTTGCCCCATGTTTGATAATTCCCCCCAATTCTTGGTCGACACCGGGCAAGAAACCAGGAACATCTTCAATCACCCACAAAGGAATGTTGAACGCATCGCAGAATCGAACAAAACGAGCTGCTTTCAAAGAGCAGTTAATATCCAATGCTCCAGCAAGATGAGCCGGTTGATTGGCTACCACTCCAATACTTTTGCCATTTAAGCGACAAAAACCAATCACAATATTTTGTGCATAATCAGGCTGTATTTCAAAGAAAGTACGATCATCTGCAACAGCCTCAATAACGTCCTTGATATCATATGGCTGTTCTGCTGTGGGTGGTACAACATCATTGAGCGTGGAACACAAACGAGTGGAAGAATCATCCGTATTTTGGCGAGGAGTTTCCTCCATATTATTTTGTGGTACATACGACAACAATTCACGCAACAGCGACAAAGCGGCTTCTTCTGATGGAGCGGCAAAGTGCGCGACACCACTTTTAGAAGAGTGTGTATCTGCCCCACCAAGTTCCTCTTTCGTTACATCTTCTCCGGTTACAGTTTTCACTACATCTGGTCCGGTAATAAACATATAGGACTGCTTTTGTACCATAATCAAAAAATCTGTGAGAATAGGAGAGTATACTGCTCCACCTGCACAAGGGCCCAATATCATTGAAAGCTGCGGAACAACTCCACTCATGGAAACGTTACGCAAGAAGATATCGGCATACCCACCCAATGAGGCGACCCCCTCTTGGATTCTCGCGCCACCTGAGTCATTTAATCCAATAATCGGTGCACCATTTTTCGCAGCCATATCCATAATTTTACAGATTTTCTGAGCCTGTACTTTGGAAAGACTCCCCCCAATAATCGTAAAATCATGTGCAAATAAATAAACCAATCTTCCGTCGATTCGACCATATCCCGTAATGACCGCATCAGTGAGGAACCGCTTCTTCTCCATTCCAAAGTCGGTACAATCATGAACACGGAAACGATCCAATTCTCGAAATGTCCCCGGATCCAAAAGGTATTCTACACGCTCTCTGGCTGTCATCTTACCCGATGCTTTGTGACGTTGAACAGCTTTATCACCACCACCAGCAAGGGCTTTGGCATTCATTTCGTCAAGCTGACGTAATTTTTGTTCGTTATTCATGGTGTGGCTCCTTGATAAATTTATACACAAGTATGGAATGGGTGGAAATCTTCTATTATGATACCTTTATGAAATGACAAATATTTTTTGAGGTATGCATGACCTATTCTTTCCTAACACTACTCTTTGCATGTGGTGAAAGCACAAAAACAACAGATACAGGATCTATTAACGATGATACAGGCACAACCGAACCTGTCCTTGATCCAAATGACTTTGAAAGCGGATGCTTCATGGTTGATGATGAAAATGGATTTGCTAATTTTGCGGATGCTATGCTTTTTACAGAAGAAGGCTCCACTGTGGCACTCGTCGACTGTGAAAGCCCTACTCATGAAGAAATTTTAATCATCGACAAGTCAATCACGTTGATTGGAAATTCTGAATGGACTCTGGTTGCCCCTGTAAATGAAACTGGAATCACAATTACAGCCCCCAACGTAATCATTCAAGATCTCAACATTGAGAGTACACGTTCTGCGATACTCGTCGATGGTGCAGCACAGACAACGCTGACCAACATCAATGTCTTCTCAGCGGGAAATTGGGCGGTTAAGGCCATCGATGCACAAGACTTGAGCATTGATATCAGCCGTTTTGAGAACAACGGATTCGGTGCGATCAGCATTGCTGGGGGAACAGCAACCATCAGCAACACAATCATCGACTTCAATACCTCTGTAGGCATCAATATCGAAGAAGAGTCCACTGTGGATGTCTCTTTTACTACAATCTCCAACACTTCATCGGCCGATCCAGCCAATCCAACAGATGGATACGGTATCTTTGTTCAAGGAAGTTCAACACTCACCTCTTCAGACAACACACTTGACGGAAACTTCCTCAGTGCGGTTCAAGCTGACAATTCTGATGTATCCATCACCAATAGTATCTTGTCCAATGTCGTTGGTGCTGCAGTATGGACAGAGCCCGGATTTGGAGATGTAACGCTGAATAATGTCGAAATTAGCAATAGTTTTAACTACGGTATTGTTTCGCAGAGTTCTGGCTCGTTTACTCTTGTTGATACTACCATTGTAGGAGATCCAGAATTGGGTCCAAGCACCTCTGCAGAAGAATGGCCCGATGTCGGACTCACTGGCACTGGAATCTATGTCGCTGCCACCACCATCGACATGACCAATACGGAGATCACAGGGTACAACAACTGCGGTATTTATGCAGCATCACAAGAAAGTGATGCGACCATCAGCATGTCGGGTGTACACATTCACGATATTGGACGACAAGGTGCATTTGTATATGGTCACGAAGGAACCATCACAGATTCAACCTTTGAAAACATATTTGATCTGGATGCAATACAAGATACAGGCCCCTATGAAATCTGCTATACCGTGGATCGATATGGTGGCTTCATCGGTGTTCTTGGGGACTATACATTCGAAAATACGACTTTTGCAGAGAGTGCCGCCTATGGTGTCAGTATCGTTCAAGGGTCTACCGAGATGTCGGGCATGACATTTAACAGCAATGACTGTTCTGGTGCGATGATCTTTGATTCATCTGGTATTATTGATTCCTCAACCATGATCGACCCAAATGGAGCATATTCCAACTTTGGCGCGTCCATTTTGGGATACAATGCTTCCTATGTTAAGGTGAGCAATAGCGATCTTCAGCCAGAAGCGAGTGAAAATAACAACAACTTTCATATCTTCTTGTACAACACGTCAAGTGCAGACATTATTGGAAATACCATCACTGGTGGATACTATGGTGTATATTCACAAAAAAGTGAGGTCAATGTTGAAAACAATACATTTATTGATCAAAACTTTTATGGATATTCCAATATTGTTCGATACGACACCGATCCAACAGACAGTACGAGTCTTCAGCATTCATTTTCTGGCAACACATACAGCACAACATATTCTGGAACCAGAGGGATATATTGCGAATCTGGCGGAAGTATCGAAGCAAATGGTGAAATTTTTAATGACCATCAAGGAGGACAAGGAGTCTATGCGACCAATTGCTCCACCACACTAGAAGACTTGAGTTTCACCAATACCAATGCTGGCATCTATGTAAGTGGCGGAAATCACGAATGGGATGGTCTTACGTTTGATGGTGCAGGTTCTGGTGACTCATATACAAGTATGATTAATGTCGGGATTTGCCCCAGCTACATCTGCTCTACCCCTTCTCCTGTTTTCGTTTCCTTGAGTAACAGCTCTTTTACCAATGTAGGCAGTACATATACCGGGGCTCTACGGATGAGCTCATACAATCCAACAGATGCCCCCATAGAAGCATTTATCGATACCATCACCATCGAAAATGTCGCTGGAGCAGGGATCTATGCCTACAACACCACCATGCAGATCGACAACCTCACAGCATCTTCATCTGGTGATTCTACGTTGGATCTGAGTTCAGGATCCGATACCACCATCACCAACAGTTCTTTTGTCTATGGTGAAGATTATGCGATCAATTGTGCTTCTTGTACACTATCCATGAGCGAGACCTCCATCTCCAATATTGATTCGTCAGCAATTTATATGAGTGATGGAGAGATGACATTGGAAAACATCACTCTTTTTGAGAACGGAATCACAAATAGCAGCGATGCTGTATCCATTTCCGGTGGTACATTCACAGCCGATGGTTTGAGTATTACTTCCGCTGGAGGTCATGGCCTAACAACCAGTGGAACCGCTGTTGTTTCTCTTGCCAACAGCAATATTGCCGCATCTACCTTGAGTGGACTTTCTCTGGATGCTCAATCGAATACCATCAATACCACAACGCTTGTCAATAACACCGAATACGGAATGATGTGTGGGGTAGCCGAACAAACAACATGTGCGCAAGTTTCACACTCTGGAAATCTGATCGGTGAACAATCTGGCTGCGACAACACATGTGGTGAAGAAATGGAAACCGTCGTTGAGGAAGAAGTGACTGAATAAGCACCTGTTTGCGCGAAATATATTTCTGCATTAATGGATCGGTGTATTTCGCTTTAGAACAATATCTTTATTGTTCCGTGTGATGATGTATCATGCGACCACATCAAGGGAAGATCAGAACTAGACCGGGCGAGTCAATATTCCAAGACCTGTACGGAAATACACCTGAGCCTCACTGCATAGTGAGGCTTAATTTTTTTAGTCAAAAAATCGACAAACAGCTTGATGAGAAATACGTCTCAGCCGATCGGTCTCTCAAAAAATAGCGACGAGTGTATGCGAAGGTATTATGCAACGATTTTTTCTGAAAAGAGCTCTGCAAGATGAATGGGCGGAGCGATCATATGTTCATCAACTCGTTCGGATTCTTCTCTCGCTTGCTCAATAAGTTGCTGTGTGGCTTCCCGCTGAGCATCAAGAATCTTTTTTTGCTCATCTTGTGAGAGTTTGGACATTAGAAAGTGATGAATATCCCATGCCAGCTGAGCATGACGTGTCTCATCTGGGGCGATGACTTTCATCACAGCCACGATCCGAGGATCTGTTGCATGCTTGTATTGATAGTGCGCTTTGAGCGCAGAATACGTCTCAAAGATGCATCCCTCAACAGCATTATCAAGCGCAATCTCAAAGATTGAACGTTTGGCGACCGATCCAAAATCCAACTCGGGAATACATTCTCCAGAATCGCGAATCAGCTTGGCCATCATGCGGGCGTGATGAACCTCATCAATTGCAGCCTTCATACATCGTCCCAGTATCTCTTCGGGGGCATCATGCTGCTTGAGTTCTGCCCTTAGCTGTACAAATGCTGCCACAGATGAAGCTTCTGCATGATACGCGCGAACAAAGTACCGATTGATCTCCGATGTTCCTGCCGCTTCACTTAGCTTGGAAATGTTTCCGTGCCCTCTTCCCTCTACTGCACACATTGTGTATTCACACGTAACAGGATGAGCGCCATCGGAGTTCGCACCAGAATAGTCACATGCGCAAAGGTAATCATAGTAGGATCCAGACTCTTCAAAGCATAGCGTGCTGCAAGATTCTTCCGTCAGTTGACCTGCAACATCCAAATAGGAAGAAAAGGTCTCTGTATTTAGAGTTACTGTGGTTTCTTCTGATGCGCACCAATCATCATCGTCATAGCATTCATATGTATACGATGCTTCTGTGGTGATAATGGTTCCAGTGTCTGTGCTATCACCTGTATCTTCAGTCTTTGTACCACAAGCTGTAAGTAAAGATGCGAAAAGAAAGTGTATCTGCATATATTGCTCCAATCTAGATTTCTAAAAACAGTATACAACAACGCTGAAAAAAGAGAAGCCTTATGTATGCAGATCTCTAGAAGACCACGCCCAACAAAACAGTTGTATCATCCAGTCCGCCAACAAAAAGCCATTTGCCATCCAAACGCACGGTTGTCAGGTACCCCAATTCCATGATCTGATCCCATGTAGCGAGGAACTCTTGGCAATTATAGGCATCTTCTTGAAACAATGGTTGTTCTACTTGCCAATTCCACCAAAATTCAGGCCATGTAAATATTCCCAACACCATCACTTTATGTCGCTGTTTGGGCGCGTCTGTATAGTGAAGAATTAATGTTTGTTCTTCGATTTCCCACTCTTCCCAATCCGAGACAACACGAGATGACCGTGCCACAACTTCGCCAAGCTGGTACTCATTGTCACCGATGAGTTTGATATACGTGGGTTCTTCCAAAGGATAACTATACTGAGGAACGGGAAGATTTTTTAAGGATACATCTTCAATATCTTCATCGAAAAAGCAAAGCAGTTCATACTCGTTTTGATAATCTCGAACAAAGCCAAAACACCCTTTTTGAAAAGAGAATTGAGACATGATGGCACGAAGTTTTTGTATGGTTTCTTTTAGCTCTTCCAATGATTTGGTCGAGGTATCTTTGGGTGGACCTCCGCCCTTTGGCAAAGGGATAGAGTCGATGTCTTCTATCACAACTTGTCCGCGTTCAATACGAAAATACACCATAAATCTCGATACACCTACAGGCCCTGCGATATTATTTAATGACAGGTGTACTTCTGCTTGGTGCAACCATCCATGAAGCTCATCAAATGGATCTTTGGTAAATAATTCTTTGTTGCGTTCAAACCAAGTCATGGATTTTTCCGAAATGAGGGGGTTCTTTTGCGTTGTCCTTTAATTGTCTTGCTTTTCCATAACTGAATTATCGGAAATGATCCATTGACGCGGACTTCAATGCGAGTCTCTTTGGGGGGAACCCCGGGAATATCGCTTCCTTTTGTGTATGAGCCAACATAAGGCTGTTTTTTCCCAAATTTGGGTCGATACAACACACCTGAATCGAGCGTTTTCGGATTCCATGTCGCCAATACAAAAACATCCTCTTCTTCAACAATTGAAAAGCCAGGCATCCGTTCTACCCACTCCAAGACTTTTTCTTTTCGTTTGTCAAAAATCATGTGGGTGGCCACAGCGAGTCCCTTATGCCTTTCTTTGGAATAGAGGCTTTCATCGTAGGTGTAGGAACGAGGAAAATTCGAAACGGCAATCGAATTCAAGGTAGAGACCACAGGAACTGCATCTTGCGGTAGTTTTTTGGACAATGTCCATGCGGGATGCTCCCATTCAGCCTCTTGTGGGGTTGTGCTCAAGATGAGATTGTAATAGCCAGACCAGCTGTACCACCACCAGCTTGCCCACGAGATCATGGTTATCCCCAAAAGCATGCGTAGCCATCCCCAGCGGAAAAATTGAATGCATCGATAGCCGCCGATCGAAATCGATGCTACCGCAAAGGCGGCCGCAGGAGCCATGTGATGACAGTGCCCCCCCCAGCTTCGATCAACCCCGTGCCCTTCAGGAACACTCATATGGAGGAAACAAAGAGCAAGTGCGGGAAGACCAACCCAGGGTGCAAAAAAAGCAAACAAACCAAGAGGAACCCAGATATAGGCATAGAATCGATTCAGATAGAGCCATCCTTCTAAAAATATTGTTCCAGAGCGAAGTGAGCCCACTGCATTTTGCAAAGGCATGTCATGACCGCTGGTGGCGATTGGATAATAGCGCTCAGCCCAAACGAGATAGCCACCCACGAGCACAAATGCGATAAAAACATTAAAAACCCATGCTTTGAAGGCAATTTTCTTTCGATAATATGGGACAAAGAGTACGGACAGCGCGAGCGCCATGGGCACACATTCTTCCCGTGGAGCAATGGCGAACAGAACGGCGAGCGGAGTGAGATACCATTTCCCGAGTCGAAAGAGCCATGCGGCGGTGATTAGAAAAGGCAAGGCAAATACCAAATCTTGATA
>NYTD01000257.1 GCA_002683315.1 Deltaproteobacteria bacterium
ATGTAATCGTGAAGATTGGTCAAACAGCGACGCTAAATCTTGTAATGCCTTTGGAAGGTTCAGCAGTAGAGATTGTCATCGAAGAGCAAGGAAATGTAATCGATACAGAGTCAGGAAACGTAGGAAGTGTTCTAACAAAAGAATTTTTGGAGCGTATTCCTGCTGGCCGAAGCTATCAGCAAGCTGCACAGCTTGCTGCCGGTGTTACTGGTGGTGCAAATCCAAATATGGGTGGTTCATCGAACCAAGAGAACACCTACATGATGGACGGGGTAAATATTACAGACCCAGTAACAGGTACGTTCTCACTGAATTTCAACTTCGATGCTATTGAGCAGTTACAGGTTCTTACTTCCGCATACGATCCTGAATATGGTCAAAACTTAGGTGGTGTTCTGAATATCGTAACAGACATTGGGTCGAATAACCTTGAATTTCGAGTATACGCCGATATCCAAAATGGAGAGTGGGGACCCAAACAAGATGCTGTATTTGCTTCAGATGGTACTCAACTTGCACCTACAGATTTTGATTCTCGTTTTGATTCTCGTCGTTTGAACGCGAAGGTTTCCGGTCCGATTATTCGCGATAAAGCATGGTTTGTAGCTTCGTATCAGTATGTTCGTACATTGATCGCTCGTTCTGGTATTGATTTACCTCGTGATTTCGAAGGACACTATGTCCTTGGAAAACTGACTTATTCACCGAATTCTTCTCATCGTATTACATTGCTTGGACAGACAGATCCAACAACAATCGACAATATTGATCAATCTACTCGGTTCATCAAGCCTGAAGCACAAGGAAGGCAAGCGCAAGGTGGATTTCTTACATCGCTTCGTTGGGAATGGTATATTTCTGCTGACGAACAATTTCTTGAAACACAAGCAACAGTACAGAAGACCTACATTGAGATTTCTTCTGTTCCTTGTACGCACAATAAGGATTTAGGCTATCATCCATGTGAAAGTGATGAACTTGAGAACAACATTGACTTCAAGACTGCACCGAGAATTGGTTCTTTCTTTGCATATGATCAAGGAAACTACCCATACTACACATTTGACGATCGTTGGCGAATTAATCTTGGTGCAAAGTATTCTCTACTTCAGGTAGACTTTTTGGGAATGCACGATTTTAAATTGGGAGTCCAAAACGATATCCTTCTTTGGGACCGTACCATTGGATATACAGGGAACGTCAATTACTACGATCTCAACGAACTTTCGTACAATCCTGATACCTACCAAAATTATTACTGGATAGAATACTCAGGACCGTTGAGTTATTCCACAAACTCAAACTTGTTCAGTATGTTCATTCAAGATGTGTATAAGCCAATAAGTAATCTAACGTTTCGTTACGGTGCTCGATACGATCGCTCAGTGTTTAGAAATGATGTTGGAGAAGCCATCATCGATCAAGGTGTTCCTTCTCCTCGTATGAGTATCATCTGGGACCCGTTCTCTGATTCGAAAACAAAGCTTGTTGCAAACTATGGTCGCTTTGCCAATCCAGGTCGTATTGGAATCGCAGATGCACTATCCAGAAGTGGTTTTGGATATAAGCTCTATCTTGGTGAGTGGTTCAATAACTTCTCCTCAGGTGTTGGAAATCAGTTTGTATATGTTCCTTCTGAAGCCAATGTATTCATTCATGACAAGACCGTTGCTCCTCGTGCTGATGAAGTTAGTCTTGGTGCAGAAAGAGAGGTGGTCACTGATCTTGCTGCATCTGCATACTTTACTGGTAAGTTTACTCGTAATCTTCATGCATTTGACGAAACGAATCTTCTTTGGGATACCGATGGATACAACATTATTGGTACTGCCAATGGTCGAAGCATTAGCTACTATCGTCTTCGTACCCCCGAGGTTTCACAGCGAAACTATCTTCGTACAGATCTTGGTTTTAGAAAGCTTCGCTCTGATGGATGGGAGGCTCAGTTCAACTATAGTTACTCAGTTGTTCGTGGTACTGTATTGGGTACTCCCTCCTATTTCCTCGCTGTTCCTCAGCAAGTTGAGTACTTCCTCAACGGATATTTGGGAACCGATATTCGACACGACATAACAGCCGGATTCTCTTGGGATCTTCCCAATGATCCATGGGATACACGAATCGGTGGCACTTTCTTTATGGAAAGTGGATATCCACTATCAAGAACCTATGGTAATGGTAACTTTGGTGATTATGGTCGTTCATATATTTTCAAAGAAACAGCGGGAACATATGCTCGTACTGCAACATGGTGGGAATTTAATCTTTTGATTACGCAGAAAATCCCAGTTCGTAGAGGAAGTCTCTTCGCGATTGTGCAGCTTGAAAATATCACCAATCAACGTATTGGAGATTTTGGTTTCATCTCTGGCGATAACCGCTGGATTATTGGTAATCGTCAGAATCCAATCCGTCTCACCCTTGCTGGTCGTTATGACTTCTAAAGGTATGATTATGTTTTTATCTTTTATTCTTGTTTCATGTTCTTTTGAAGAGAATCTTCCGCACCAAGATCTTCAAGGAACTGTTCGTCTCCCTAAAGAAGCGAGTCAGTTCCTGTTTGGAGTGGGAGAAGAGCAGCGTGTTATCGATGATATTCGAGGGATGGGGCCCATATATCTCGGTGCGTTTCCTTCTGTCCAAGAAGGTCTATATCCATTTACTCATCCAGAAATGGGTCCAATCGTTAATGATGGTCAGGATGGGGATACATATCCGTATGGAGGAACAACAGTCGGTCGATTTGACTGGGCTTGTTACCAGTCCATGGTTTGTAAAACAGTAACAGGTCGATACTCTTCATATGAAGACCTCCTTGATTTTCATAATAATGTATTGGAACAGCCGATATTAACTGCAGAGGGACATGAAGTGACCTCCAAGGAAGAGTTTCAAGAGCGTTGTTTTGAAGTTTTATACTCTACTGGTGATCAAGAGATGCTGTTCATCCAAGGTTCTGATTTTCAAGATAATGGTGATGAATGGGTCGCTGAGGTAGACCTTCCACATGTCTTCTTCGAAGAAGGGATGAGTGTATGGGGATGGATTGATATGCCTTCTGTTACCTTTGATTTTAATACTTGTGATACTGAACAAGGTGCGCAGGTGAATTACTACGATCAGCGTTACTCATTGGGAACCAACTATCAAGACCTTCTCAATTTTCCCGGAAAATACATTGATAACGGTGACTGGGTTGCTCAAGAAGCGGCCATTATCACAGACCCTGAAAAAGATTTTGATTTAGAAATAGGATACCAATATGTTGAAGAATAGTATTTCCGCACTTTTTATTGCTTTTACTTTTGGATGTGACCGATCTGGTATCGAGCTTGTTCCCGAAACCAATGGTGATTTTGATTCCGTTATTGAGGTTGGTGAAGTTGGCGTAATGACAACAGTTCAACTGCAAGAATTACAAAGTGCTGTCTTAAGTGGAACCAATCCTCAAGAGTGGTGTGACAATAATACAACTGCAGATGGTAAGCGTCCTTGTTACTTTGGTATTTTGGGCCAAGCTGAAGTTGGTGTGAAAGGTGGAGCCACCATGACCTTTAAGGGAACTGGTTCAGATGTATGTCTGATCGTTGATCCCGAAACTGTTTTTTGGAATACTGCGGTAGCGGCAACTCGTCCTGAACGAGAATGGCGTTATCCAGATTTTGAAGAGGATGATGGGGATATTGACTTGTATGCAGGTCTCTCTTCTTATTATACTGGTTCTCCGGGTCTTGAAATCGGTGATTTTAAAGGCTTTTATACAGATTCTCTTGGAAATCAAGTAGAGATAGAGTACGGTGAGTGCATTCAGACAGGATCGAATGGTGCAGCCAATGCCCATGCTGGAAGAGCAAGTGTTGAATCCTGCACGATTAATACCTATAATCGTACAGGAATTGAATACACCATGGTATTGGAAAGTTTCTCTATTCCTCTTGATGATGGTTCACTAAGTTTCGGTGTTGCAGCAGTTGAAGGACGTTGTTCTGATATCGGAGCAACAGAGTGTACGCTATATGGAGAGTCTTTGGTTGCAAACCGAGATGACAACGGAGATGTTACACGAGATGAAGATGGTGAATTGTCCACATACGTTCGTGATTGTTCTAGACAACTTGAGCTCGCGTATTGTAGAGGGTCTCTACTTGAGTTTTGCTGTATCTATCCAGAAATGTGCGGAGAAGATGCTACGGAAAGCACATGTGCCACCATCAGCGAAACAGAAGAAAGCATTTGTAGTAGCTCGAGCGAATTTAACTATCTTTGTTGTCAATAGATAGAGACTTCTGTTCGGCATGAAGACATCCAGTAGGATGTCTTTTTTGTTATAATCCATTTCTTTTATGGGCACTGTGGGTAGTATGCGAGATCATCGATATTGGTTCCACCCAAAGGACCGAGAAGTGTTGTCGTTCCATTGTGTACATCAACGGAGTACAGTTCTGTTTTCGTGGAGGCAAGAAGAAGTCCTGTTCCATGATCAAACTCTACACCAACACTTTGAAATGGTACTTGGGTTTGGATAAGATCATAGGCTTGACCAGTGTTTGGATTAATGGTAAATATTTCACCTGTTGTAGCATTGGCTCCAATAAGTCGATCTTCAGAACAGTCATACGTAAGTCCGCATGAACCGATGGGTATACCAAGTGGACCAATTGGCGTAGCTGCTCCGGTTTGGGTATTGTATTCAACGAGTTGATCATTATTGGTGTCCAATCCATAAAATTTATTGTATGGTCCAAATGCTATTCCACATGTGCTGATGGTTGGGTTGCTGGTCGGAAGTTCGGTCATATCACCATTACAAACATTTAATTCCCATAAGCGTTTGTTTTGGTGATCGTGTACGATAGAAGTTCCAGATTCACTGACGTCCATAGAGTTTATTTTAAAGTTTCCTGATATTTCCCCGATGGAAGTTGTATCTCCATTGGTCGGGTTGATAGAATAGATGAAATCTGCATTGGTATCAATAGATAAAAGTTGCCAGCCTGATTTTACATCTTCATCGATATCACCGTCACAATCTTCATCAATGGTATTACAGCCATCGTACTGTATGCTTGGATTTACGTAATAGAGACTATCATTACAATCATCAGAATTGAGAACATACTCTTCAGAGGGAGGAGTGCAAAAAGAAAAGCTTTGATTTGGATCTCCATATCCATCACCATCTGCATCAAGGTAATATATCTCGGTGTCGTTTAAGATGAGACTGTCATCGTGGTCATCAATATTTCCATCACAATCATTATCAAGGCCGTCACATATTTCATCTGCATCCGGATGCTGTTCACTAGAATTATCATTGCAATCACCACCTTCTTGAGCATACCCCTCCATCGGTGGACAGCCCCATTGAAATGAGATGGTTGATCCAAATCCATCGCCATCCCCATCAAAAAATAGTTGTACGCTATCAAGTGCATTGTCATCGATAATATCATTGCAATTGTCATCGATGTTATTGCAGTACTCATTGGCGAATGGGTTTACTTCAGGGTTTGTATCATCACAATCATCATTGTTGATGGATGTGAGACCGCAATAGGTTCCTTCTTCGCCAGAACCAAATCCATCTTCATCAACATCAAGGAATCCTTCTTGACCATCTGTAAGAGAGGGGTCTTGTGTATCGATTTGTTCATTACAATTGTTGTCGATTCCATCACAGATTTCGCTGGCATTGGGGTTCACGCTTGCATTATAATCATCACAATCTTGTTCTGCAGTAAACCCATCTCCATCTACGTCTTCAATTAATTTAGGTCCGGAGCATGCTAGAAGAAGGAACGGGTATATATATCTCATGATTTTTCCTTTGTTGCTATCTATTGTACTATACGAAATAGATGATGGACCTTATATCTCTACGGTTTTGATACTGGGTATGAGTCTAGTAGAATCCAGATCCCATCTTGAAAGCAAAAAAGACCATTTTTATTGAGTTTACAATGCTCTTTTTGGGGATAGCGTTTTTGATTTTGTTCGTGAATCAAAATAAATTCTTTTTGACTTCTCATGAGAATTGCAGATTGATATACATCGATAACTTCTGCTTTTGGTAGAACAGGAAGTTTTTCTTTCTCTAAGATCATCCCTGATAATGAAACAGAAATACGATAAAAACTATCCTGTTCCTTGATAATAAGCACAGCAATAATTCCTTGTTGCGAATCCAGATCAAATTCTGAAAATATCACACTTTCGACAGATGTTTTTTTATACAGATATTGCGAATTCAGTGGCCAATGAGATTTTTCAGGAGGCTCTACTTTCAGAAGCTCTATTCCATCTTGGTGATGAAAAAGATATAAAGGAGTACCTTGAGCGGTATATGCGACAGATGTTTTGGTTATTTTTGGGGTATTGCTTCGAACATGACGATAAGACGGAATTCCTTGTTGATTAATATGGATTAGCATCAGTTTTTTAGATTGCGGTATCCAAAAAGGAAGGTGATATTCTTCCTTGTATAAACTAATGCGAGATAGAGGAATTGCATCTGGATAAGGGATCA
>NYTD01000258.1 GCA_002683315.1 Deltaproteobacteria bacterium
AGATGGGAGGGACAAGTTTGTTCTCAACGTTTGGCCTTTCCGTAATCATGTTTTGCATGTTTTTAGGACGTATTGGGCCTCCTGTCCTCTTTCTACTTTTTGTGGGCTCAAAAACTGAAAATATAGACAAAACTTATCTAGGAGAAGAAATCCAGATCTCATAATACCTTATATAAAAAAATTTGATGAAGAAAGCTCTTGAGAGAATCTCTTAATTCGTTACATACTCTATTTGTTTTAACACAAGATGTAAAAGTGGGCCACGAGCTGTGTTTATTTGTCCAGAATGTAGATCTGTATATATACAGAATGATGAGCTATGCGAACGAGATCAAGTTCCATTGGTCCCTGTTCAGGCAAATCAAGATCCTCGGACTTATCCCCTGTTGAACCAAGAGTTAGACGGGCGCTATCACTTAATTGGAGGTTTAGGGCAGGGTGGCGTTGGAACAGTATATCTTGCTAACCACATCCATTTAGACCAACTATCCGCTGTCAAATTTTTAGATATTGATATGCTTGGCGAAGTTGACGAGGAACAAAGAGAAGAATCTTTACAAGACTTTGTGAAAGAAGCTAAGCTTGCGATGATGTTGCGCCACGACTACGTAGTGAGAGTGATGGACTATGGAGTTCATGAGCGCTGCCCCTTCTTAGTTATGGAATATGTACCGGGTCCATCACTCTTGCGTCGCATGAATGCTGGCGAAAGATTTGATGTTCAACAATGCGTAAATATTATTTCGCGTTTGGCAAGTGCGTTAAGCGCATTCCATGATCGTAAACTTGTGCACCGCGATTTAAAACCAGCGAATGTTATCCTTGATCCACGCGATAATGGTGAACTGACACTTGTCGATTTAGGATTAGTTAAAGATCTTTCCAATGAAGCTCGCTCCTCAACCCACCCATTAGCTTTGAGAGGCACACCGGGTTACTTAGCTCCCGAACAAGTGCCAAGCTGGGTTCTTTCTTCTGCTGGTGTAGAAGTCACAAGTGAAAAACAGCCGGTCGATGCCCGAGTGGACGTATATGCTTTAGGCGTTTTAGCCTTTGAACTTTTATCTCGGAAAACTCCATATCCTAAGGGAATGAGCCCTACCAAAGTTATTGTTTACACTTGCACCAAGGAAACACCTAATCTCGCAAAAATGTGTCCTCATATTGACCAAGAATGCCCCGGACTAAGTCAGTTGGTCATGAGCATGATGGCAAAGAAGCCTAAAAATAGACCTCTCGACGCACGTGGTGTTCTAAATGCGCTTGATCAATTAAGTTTTAAAGAACAAAAAGAGCAACTAAAAACCGAGATTAACTCTGAGATTAATCGGGCAACCCAAGCTTTAGTAGATCATATCCACCCTGTACCTCTAGCACATTCAGATGCAAATCAAGGACCTTATGCTGCACAAGCTCCACCCTTAGCTTCGAACAATTATAATCCATCATCTCACGGGTTATATATGCAAGGCCAAGGGTCATTGATACCGCCTCCCATCTCCTTACAAAGACACAGTGGTAGCGAAAAAAAATCTAATGTGTATACGGAAATAGGTCATGGTAGCACTGTTCACCTTGAGGCCACTATGGACGATGGGTTTGAATCTACAGACTTAAGTATTAGTGATGACCCTAGAGATGTTCATACTGAGATTCAGGATCGGCCTCTCAATGCATATACTAGCCGACCTGTAAACCAACGGACAGATTCAAACCAAATATTTCAGGATGAGCTTGATCTACAAGATAATGATAACTCCAAAATGTTTTGGATCGGTATCGTTCTTATCGCCATAGTCATCGGGATTTTTTCGGTACTACTTGGTAATGTTCCAGATAATCAAGCACCACGTCGCATCATTATGGGGGCTAAAAAATACAATAAATCTCGGCTAAATCCGCAAAGTCCCCGGCAAGCTAAAAATCAAACTCAAGCGGGTGTAAATCTAAAGACAAACTTAGAATCCACAGAAGACCTGACTTTTGCACCACCAAGAAGTACGGAATTACGTCAGCCAAATAAAAGAACTAAGCTGAATAACAATCAATCAAGTGATCGGTCTCGCACAAGTACGCCGGGCATTGTTGAGCTTAAGGTTAACAGTAATCAGACCCAGACAACTCAACGTAGATCTAAACCAAAAGCTAAGAAAACTGCGCGTAGAGTACGAAAACTTAAAGACAATAGATCTAGAAAAACGAAGTCTGCGAATCTCTCACGAAGCAATAAACCTCTGACTAAAAGTCAATATCGATTACTAAAAATCCAGGTAGAGAATCTATTAAGAAACCAAAGAGTTCGTGAAGCTAAGCGACGCCTTACTGTCGTTAAAAAACGCCTAAGACCCTCCGACCAATTTTACCTTGAGATTAACATGCTTCTCGATAGTATTTCTCAATGACAAGTGTGTCTAAATACGATTATAGTGATAAACACTTTATACGTATCGAGACTTAATGCCTATTTCATTGAGGAGTGTTGATCATGTCGGTATTGGACCGAGGAAATCTTTACAGGATAATTTCGATTACGCTTTTTATGGTCATGACCATATACAATCGAAATAGTGCCTTTGCCCAAATGCCCCATGAATCCTTGGTTGTTCAAGCCGAAGAAGCGCTTGCCAGAGGTCAATTAAATTATGCAATCGAGACATATGAAACAGCCTTACAGATTCATTTAGATCAAAGCAATCCTGACGATTCTGAACTCGGTAAACTTCATTCTAGGATTGGACAACTTTACATTAAAAAAATGAGAACCGAACCTCGGCCCGAATTTTCACTTGATTATCGTGCTAAGGCAACCTTTCACTACATAAGATGTACAGAGTCCAAAGAACTCAGTCAGATGATTAAGTCAAGCGTATGTGAGTCACAGGTTAAGCAACTAACCGCACCTTTATTGACCACCGGAGAAGCTTATTCAATCAATGTCGTTCATCCTGAGTATTTTAAAGGACCTGTTAAAAATGGTCATTTATTACCCAAGGGACTTGTTTCTATTGAATATCAGAAGAAAGTAAATAGTCCGATCGAAAAGCAATTGATCAGGATTCCCATGGTCACTCCTCTCGATTTTACAGAAAAAAACTACATGCCTCCCCGACCTTTGCTGCAAAACCCTGTTGGCTTGGTACTGGATCAAGACGGCAAAAAATCTCAGTCTTATAAAACCGCCTCCACGATCCCTCGTCTACCCGGTTATATCCTTGCAGGAGTTGGTTTAATCGGTTTAAGCACAGGAGCAATTCTGCAACTTAGTGGAGTACCAAACCCTATGGGTAAACAAGGCCAAGATTTAATTTATTTAACAAGTGGAATAAGCCTAGGACTTGGGACTGGCTGGCTTATTTGGGCATGGTGACCCCATTTAAATATAGTATTTTCAGCGGCGTAGGTAAGTTTAACAAACTCATGGCCCTCCACTTAGTCTTGTGGTCCTTTTCTCCGATGACTAGCGCTCAAGATTGGCCAAGTGACCCTTTTTTCGAGCAACTCAATACAGACTGTTCGGAAAACTCATGGCGAGGTATCAAATCGCTGTTGATCCTCAAACTTAGCTACCCAAACAGCGACCATAGTCAGTGTTTTGGCTCCTCTGCAGACTCTGTCCGAATTACCCCTATAGGTTCTGTAAGATCGGTGCATAGTTGGTTGCTACTCAAAAGTGCTTTAGAACATCGCAATCTCACCCAAGCCTCTCAACTCATAAAACGCTTTAATCCCTTATTAAAGCCTAAAGTTATATCTACAAGATCGAAACGAGCGAGTCCTCAGCAAAATATTGATCATAGGCTAGACATAGGGATGTATTGCTCAGCCATGTTCCCACAACCAAGCGAATACAGTTTCCTTTGGACTCTAGCTCTTAAGTCCCCCAAAAAAAGTTTAGGGATTAGTTATCGCGGTCAAATCACCTTGGGCATTAATGGAAAAAAATATAATTTAGCCCCCAGTCAACACCTATGGATAGATGACACTATTTTACCTATTTCAGCGCCCAACAAATCGGTTAAAATCACCGTTCACCCATCAAAAAACACATGTTTCATGCTACGTTTAGATAATCAGTCTAAACGACTAAATCTATGGGAAAAACTTCATCAAAAACTAGATAAAGAGCCCCAGTCTCTGAGTGAAGATGCTCTGCTCGTCTTGGCTTTGATTGCTCAAGAAGCACAAATCGACGAAAGTAAGCGTTTATTACCTATCATTGAAACTGACCAACGATGGAATAAAAAACCCAATCTATGGCTAAGTCAAGCCTTTCAATCCTTAAGCCCCCCAGAAATCAGAGCACAAGCTTGGGGCGACTATCCATCAACTGTAGCCCTAAGTTCCGAACTAAAAGGTCTTACATTAGATAAGCATGCAACTAAGCTTACTCAATTTCACTTACTTACATTAAATGAGTTTTATGACCACCTTAGTAATGGCAGAATCAATAAAGGCAGAAAGTTACTAGACACTCTCATCAGTCAAGACAAAACTAAGCATTTCCCTTGGCTTGAGCACCGTATACTTATTGCTGAAAATGCCTTGGATCGTTATTTGGGTTTAAATCTAAGGCCATTACATCGCTTAAGCAGTAGTGGTTCTCTAGACTATATACTAAAGCATACACCTCTAATATTAGAGTACATACAAGCTCTTGCTTATCTAAGCACCCAAGAAAAAGTGAACTTTTTACAATCCAATAAGTTTAGATCATGGTTAAAGTTGCATTTAGGTCAAGTTGATCAACTCTCTCCCGATCTAGTTCAAATCATTACAGAGTTCTTAATTCATTCAAAAGCAGATACGAAGCTTTGGGTACAGGGGCTTACACGAGTCATCCAAGGTCCTATAGGCTTGGAGTTAGCAAGGCAATTAGAAAATCTATTTACCCGAAATATACAAGAAGCACTCAAACGTACCTTACTTGATAAAGTACTTTATGAGTCTTTCGGTCTTAAGTCTAACTCAATCATAAATGAACATTCTGCTCAGCTCAGCCAATCAGGATTAATCAATTCTACGAGTCAAATCTCGCCGCCCCCAACCCCAATTTTGGGCAGAAAAAAGCCATGGTTAAAGCCTAAACTTGAGCAACGACACTCGCAAGACTTGAAGATTAGCTCTGTTAAGCTAGAAACAGTGTATCAACACATACATTATGACCTTTACCAAGGTCGTTTACGTAAAATTGAACGCAGAGTACTGAAACCGCTTAATCATCATGCCGCTCGTTCTCTAATTAAAATCGTTTTACCTCATAGTCCTAGCCGACAAAGCTTTACTATTAACCACACACGCCATATGCGAAAAAAGCAAGAGCTCTACAAGAATATTACTAAAGTGAAACGTTCTCAACGCTCACTCTCTAATCCTGATGAACGCTTATACTATGATCTAATTGCAGAAGAATTACAGTTTGAAAACCTAAGGACTGACGATTTATTAGATATTCAATGGGCGATTACAGAACTAAATCCCGACCCAAGCTTTAATCTACCCCATGCGGATATGCTTATCCTACAAGATAAGAGTTACAAAAGATGTCTTTTAGTCACTCTTGATACTCAACTTCGAGGGCGGATAAAGTCAGACTTAGTGCTTAATCAACTTAACAAAGAACACCTACAAAACTTTGATTCTCACTGTCCTCAGAGTAAATATATTGGCTCAGCGCTTGTTAAGCTCAGTCATGTGCCACCCTTGGTTCAAGAAGAATCAGGGTTACAAGGTACGAGTATATATCCTTATCTTCATTTAAGTAATTTAGAAAGTTGGTCAACCATAGTCACCTTATACAAGTCTATGCTTGATCCCTTACTTAAGACGACAGACTTGCTGATTCAACAGGCTAAACTGTGGACTAAAAATGTAAAAACCTGGAACCAAACTCTTTCTGATCGTAAGCGATATGAAAGAGATGCACTCGAAAGTCTATTCCTTAATATTACAAAAAACACTCGCTATGTTGGTCTAGAATTTGGGCGACACAGTTACGAGCCTGCTTTACCTGATCTGACCCTAGAGAGAGGACTTGGGGATTGTAAAGATAGAGCAGCTCTCATGATTGCACTTGCCCGCACTTTAGGGATTCATCTTGACTTCGCTATGGTGAGAACTAGATCTGCGGGTAGAATAAAAAATGATGGATTAGTTTCCCTAAGTTCTTTCGATCATGCAGCAGTCTATAGTCCCACTCTAAAACGCTACTTTGACCCCACACTCGCCCATTATGATCCAAAGGTTCTACCCCGAGCAGATTATGGGGCTCAAGCTTTACTCGTTGACACTTGGGATTCACTCAAATCTTTCACCCCAGAAATATCTCTAACTACCATTCAGCAACCGGAATTCAAAGATATAGGTCAAATTATGAAGTTGGGCTTAAGCAAAACAGCAGATGATCGAACTGCGTTGCTGGTTAAGTTTGAACTCTATGGTGAAAATGCTGTCAAGATCCGTGAACAGTACGATGAGTATGGTCATGAAAAACTAAATAAAGTACTCGACCAACTTTTCCCAACGATTGCCCTAAAACAAGAACAATTCACAATCAGTAAGACAGAGATTCACGATCGAGATCCGATAAGAATCCATTTAAGCGCCCCAATTTTTTCAGGCAAGAAAACTGCTTTGCTACCGATTAAGTTTGCTTTTGCTATTGCTCAGACTTCATCATTTAATAGCTCACAAAGAAAACAAGCTCTTCATGTTCCGCAAAGTCGTCATATTAAGTGTATTGAACGCTCTCAATTAAACCTTACTCTTGAGAAACAAGTCCTGAATAGCCTTAAGTCCATAAAGAAAGCCCCTGTTTTAGGCTGGTCAATTAATTATTTCCAACGTCCGCAGGAAATCTGTTTTCAAGTTCAAATTCAGTCTAAGGAAGTCTTAGCCTCTGAATATAAAAAAGTTTATCATTGGTTGCATGAAACTGAGGTACAACTTAATCAAGGACTCAAAATACTTACTGAAAGTTACCTTAAAGAATCGGAGGCACATGACTAATCTAAACTTATCCTTTGCTGTGAGTACACTGTTGCTGACTACAATTGCCTGCGATGGTGATATTAGTCAAAACTCGGACCCACTTTTGAGCCTTTCTACAAATTCAATCAGCTTTTCGGTTCCTGATGCGATAGGTGATACAAGTTCAGCTCTTTTGGAATTAAGTAATACCGGCTCATCAACAGTCATCATTACTGAAATCGAGCTTACGGAAAACGATGAAAGCAAAGAAGTAAGCCTTATCGATGCAGAAGACTGGACGAGTGAAGCAGTGAGTATTTCTGCTGGTCAAAGTAAGCCATTGCAATTGCAATGGTCACCTACCAACGCAGTGAGTGATCAAGGTAGTCTACGTTTAGTTAGCAATGCAGGTACTTTCACAATTGAGTTCAGTACACCGGACCTTGACCCTGCGTTAAAAGTCATCAGCGAAGAAGCGGGTGAATTAGAAATCACTCAAGGGACCATCGACTTAGTTGCTAGTGAGCAAGGTGGAATAGTCAATGACCGCATTCAAGTAAAAAGTATTGGCTTAGCCCCAGTATCAATTTCTAAGCTCTGCTTTATTGACAGCGATGACAGCTGTTTGTCAGCAACAGGAGAGGTAGGTAGAGGACAGCTTTCTTTGTGTCAATCCCTAGAGGATAACCGTTGTCAAGCTTATCAATTAAATGAAGCAGGTTTAGATTTGATTTCGGGCGAGGAGCATTCGTTCTATCTACAATATACACCACCTTTCAACGAGGTTGACACCGTTATTGGTCGAGTCTTAATTCAAAGCGATTCTGCCGAAGCACCTAGGTATATTTTAAGAGTAGTAGCTCGGCCTTGTATAGACTGTGAAATGGCTGGGGACATGGCTGGGGACATCGCTGGTGACATCGCTGGGGATATGGCGGGTGACATCGCTGGGGATATGGCTGGGGACGTGGCTGGGGACATAGCTGGGGACATCGCTGGGGACATGGCTGGGGACATGGCGGGGGACATGGCGGGGGACATGGCTGGGGACATG
>NYTD01000259.1 GCA_002683315.1 Deltaproteobacteria bacterium
CCTCATCAAGCGGTATTGTATCTTCAGGAGACTCTTCTAATACTTCTACCTCTATCTCTAGTACTTCTTCCTCATCATCTTCTAAGAAGCTGAGATCAACCTCCTCTACTTCTTCTGCAACAACTTCTTCTGCAACTACCTCTTCTGCAACAACTTCTTCTGCTACAACCTCTTCATCTTCCAATACATCTATCTCTATATCTTCTACTTCTTCCGATGAATCTTCAACAAGAACATTCTCTTGTTCTATCGTGGAAGCACCCTCTATTTCTTCTTCAAACGCTTCCAGAAAATCCAAATCAAGCTCTTCTACTTCTTCCTCTTTTGGTTTGGGAAGTTCTGATTGTGATTTCGTTGGACGTTCCATCATGATGGTTGCATCGAGATCTTCCAATAAATCATCCAGAGTATCTTCAATATCTCCAGCCTCCACCAAATCATCGCTATCGTCATCAAGTTCTAACAGAAGATCATCCAACTCTAATTCAGTTGCTATATCTTCTTGTGCCGAAGCGAGATAGGAAGAGACATCTTCTTCTTCTTCTTCAGCCTCTACGAAGGTCACCTCAGCCTCCTCTAATTCCTGTCCCTCTACCGCAAAACTGGAGTTGGCCAATCCTTGCTGCGCTGGCTTTTCTTCAAAGATCTCTTCGAGAAACAAGTCGTCTTCAGATATTTCTTCCATGTCTATTTCATTCACGGGGATCACTTCTTCTTCGGAAACTTCTTCTGACATATCTTCAAGTTCCAAACGATTACTCGTCTGCTTCTTTTTAGAACCAAACAATCGTCCAAAAAAACCAACCTTTTCTTGGATATTCTCGTTGTCCGATTCTGGACTTTCTTCCTCAAATATCTCGTCTACTTGAGATGTAACTGGCGATGTTCCTTTGTGCTCATGTTGCTCCACCGATAACGAAACACCACTTCCTTGTGTAAATTCTCCATAATTGCGCACCGTGATATCCGTGGCTTCTCCTGTCTGTGGCTCCACAGCACGAACCTTTAACATACCACTTGAATCAATCTCAAATGTCACATCTACAGATATGGCCCCTTTTCCAGCTCCAGCTAGATTGCTCATTCGAAATTCACCAAGAAATTCATTCTCGTTCGCGATACGACTCTCCCCTTGTCGTACAACAATCCGAATCACTTTTTGATTGTGCCGTACCGCAGAAAATGTTTTTGTGACGGATGTCGGAACCTTACTATTTCTCAAAATTACCTTCTCAAACATCCCGCCGGAAATATCTATGCCAAGATCAAAAGGAGTCACGTCCAAAAGAACAGGCCCTCCCTTCGAAGGATCATCCATGCTTCCTGCACGAACACCTGCACCAATCGCGACAGCCTCATCAGGATTCACTCCTCTACTTGGCTTTTTATTAAATAAGTTAGACACTGCTTGCTGAATACGTGGCATTCTTGACTGTCCACCGACCAATAAAATCTCATCAACCTGAGAGATTCGCGTTTGACTGTCTTCGAGTGTCTGACGAACCACATCCAACGTCTTCTGAATCAGATCTTCCGTCGTCTCCTCCAATTCAGCTCGCGTATACATTAATTCTATACTTTGACCATCGTGGATCTGCGGAATGTAGATCTTTGCTTTTTCTTTGAAGGATAGCTCTTTTTTCGCTGCTTCAGCAGCATCTTTTAGGCGAAGATATGCGACCAAATCATTTCGAAGATCTACTCCACTTTGTGCCAGAAAATTTTCTGCAATATAATTAACAATACGCGTATCAAAATCTTCTCCCCCCAAAAAGGTATCTCCTCGCGTTGCCAGCGTTTCCACAACTCCCACATCGAATTGAAGAAGGGAAACATCAAAGGTTCCACCACCAAGATCATACACAAGAACTTTCTTCTCTGAATCTTGACGAAATCCATATGCCAACGCAGCCGCAGTAGGCTCATTTATAATCAACTCACATCGAAGACCCGCCTTGGTTGCAGCTCGCTTGGTCATATCACGCTGTGCATGATTAAAGTGTGCAGGAACAGTGATGACGGCACCAGCCACTTCTTCTTCAAGAGCATATTCTGCTATTTCTTTTGCTTCTTGTAAAATAAGAGCCGCAACATCTACTGGACTGTACTCGTTTTCCCCTGCTTTCACCCTACACATTCCATCGGAAGAAGCTAAGATCTGATAGGGTATTCTCTTTTGGATCTCCGCAACTTTTTCTGAATCATGACGTAATCCCATCAGACGTTTTACCGCAAAGACTCCTCGCTCTGGTGCTGTAAGCATTTTGCTTCTCGCACGCCGCCCCAAAATAACATCACCATTCTTTGCCCAAAATACAATGCTTGGAAAGACAGTATATCCCTTCTCATTTTGTAGCATAACTGGTCTGCCATTTTTCATGTAGGATACGGCGGTATTGGTCGTCCCCAAATCGATCCCGATTGTGATTGGCATAATATCTCCTAAAAAATCATATATATCCTAATCAATTTATGAGGTTGCTCCAACCTTGAAAACCAATAACGTCAAATTAACACGTGTCGGAAAAGATTTTTTTCGGTCTAGGTACAACAAGAAAAACACGATGGAGTAGAATCAATTATAAACATAGAAGTGGGTTCTTACTTTTTGAGGGTCATATGCATTCCAATCAAATGATTGTCGCTGCCGTAGCTTTTATGGCTTTTTTATCGCTTGCACCAAGCATCACAATTCCCATAGGAAATCACTACCAAACCCAGGTAGAGGCAGATGATGTTGATCGGGTCGACATGTGGAGAAAGGCTCGTTTTTTTTACAGAATCTCTAAATTTTCTCCATTTTTTTGGGAATCTAGTACAAAAAGGATTCGAAATACAGATCTCAAACTTTCAAATTCTATGTTTGGAATGATTATCGAAGGTTCTGATGGTGGATTCAATGATGAAGATCATCTGTTATTTCTTTCTTCACGTGAAGATCAAGGCTACTGGAGAAATCAAGAAGCCCTGGCTCAATTACGATATGGGCATCCCGAAGAAACATTGTCTATCCTAGAAGAAGAGAGTACCCCCAATGCTGACTTTGCTGTCATCGCAAGCCTA
Source organism: Deltaproteobacteria bacterium (assembly GCA_002683315.1). GTDB lineage: Bacteria > Myxococcota_A > UBA796 > UBA796 > UBA796. The sequence goes on from NYTD01000259.1 coordinate 3,064, forward strand.
ATGACAGGAAATGAAGAAAAATTTGAAACATGGCTGCCTCGTTCCAACGCTTCCAAAGGATTATATCTTCTCAGCGATAAGACACACTCCTCTGACAATCCGCTTATCGATATCCATAATGCCCTTAAATCACCGCAAACGACACAATGGGATTCTATCCTTTCGCAAACAGGTGATTATCAAAACATAGCCGTAGAATCCTATGCACAAGCATTAATTATAAACCAACAGGAAGTCCTACGAAAAAACAATACAGAGTCTGCTCTAGAACAAGTAGAATCCCCCTCCGCTACCGAAGAAGAAAGCACGTCAAAAACAGCAGAGAATCTCAAAGGTACCGATACTTGGTTTTCAGCTGAACATCTGGCTCGTTCCTATCAAGCTATCGAAACCCCACATGTATGTACCACACTCGCTGTAGGAATAGCACTCGAACGCCCTGATTTACGAATGGAAGCACATGAAAAACTTCTACAAGAAGAGTTCTTCTTCACCCAATTATCTATTGGTGCCCATGTATTATGTAGACCTATTCTCTTTCGTACAGCCTACGAACGTGCAACAACTCCAGAAGAAAAGTCGAATTGGTTAATCTTTGAAGCACATGGACTGCTTGGTCAGCATCAAATCGCGAAAGCACAAAAGATCCTCAAAAAAGTTGAGGCTTTGGAACAAACCGACACTCAAATCATCAAGACCCTATATCTTCGAGCACGAGCAAGAGAGATGGCTTCTGATACAGCTGGAATGGAGAAGTATGCTCGAAAAGGATTGGAAACCAAAAGTCCTGTATTTCAATCTCTGATGGGCAAAGCATCATTGCTCAAAGGAAAGAAAACAGACTCCATATGGCTCCTACACAAAGAAAGTAGTAATCTCGATCTCCCTCCCAATCTATTATTGGAGTACACAGATCTGTGCTCTATTGCGAAAAGATTTGGAGGAAATGCCATTAAAGTAAAGATTAATTACGAAGAAGTAGCATATGGAAAATGGGAGAGAAGTAAAGAATTCAGAGCATGGTTCAGTGAATATCTTCAGGTCGTCACTGCACTGGCCCCTAGTGGAAGCCCTCCGCTTCCGATTTTACTAAACAATCAACGCGTTGAGCAAAATGGAAATTTCTTAATGCGTGCTGTTGTTGCAGAATTTACAGATCCTCTTCAAATTAGCAATAGAGCCATGCTTAAGTTTAATTATCACACCATCCGCAGCAACAGTGAAAAAAGCGATGCGTGGAAAGAATTCAAACAATCTCGTATTTGGCTCAGCAAACTTCCCTTTCCACAGCTTTTGTCCCAAAAACCAGAGCTGTTTCAGATTCAGCTGGGCGCACTATGATTGCATTATTTATACTTGCATGCACAGAAATAGATGTCGCAGACAACCAAGTCATCACAGCCGGAGAACATTTTTTTGATCGTCCTTGGCCTAGCGATTTGCGCCGTAATGATGGGACTCTTGATCTAAAAGGATGGCCCAATGAAGGATCATCTATTTTGCTTGATACCTTTTTGGAATTGGGAGAGACGCTAACCGGATTTGGGAACAATGCCCCCATATTTCATCGCTTTCAAAAGCCACTGGACATCTCTCTTCTTCCCACGGAGCAAGAAAGCATAGAAAACAAAAGCACTATTTTCCTCATCAATATTACAGCAGGCTCTCCAAGACGAGGAGAGCGAGTTCCAATCTCATGGGAGTACTACGACGAAGAGACGCAATGGCTCAATGAACACACGTTGTCCATTGCACCTACCTGGGGCAATCCACTGGATGTAGATGCCGATTATGCTGTAATTATCACCACAGATATCGCCCAGCGAAGCGATGACTTTGCACAAGCCTTTGATGAAGAATCCGACTTATACTCCTATTTCTCAGATGTTTTGGACACACTCAAAATCCTTGAGATAGAACCCAGCACAATAGCCCACGCGACACGATTTCATACGCAAAATCCCGTTCAGGAAATGGTTCAGATTGCAACAACCATCAAAAACCAAGTTTCCAAACCTCCACTGGATCAAAAAGTTGCCTTTGTACGAGACCTTTATCAAGGAAAAGCCTATGAGGGACAACTGCTCATTCCCCTTTGGCAACATGGTGAAAAGCCATACTCCACAGAAGGAGGAGGTTTCCGATTTGACGAATCTGGAATTCCAATCATGTATGATTGGGAAAAAACACGATTTACGTTATCGGTCCCCGAAGGAGAAATACCACAAGAAGGATGGCCTATAGCTATTTATAGCCATGGCACAGGAGGAAGTGACCGTGGCTTCGCAGCCTCCGATCGCAATACAAGTCCTGGAGCTCAATTCGCCAAAGCAGGTTTTGTTGGAATCGGTATTTCTCAGCCACTGCACGGAGACCGCAATACGGGTGGCTCACCTGAGCTTTACTCTTTCAACTATCTCAATCCAGAATCTGGCAAAAGTACCTTTCGCCAAGGAGCGGCAGATCAGATTTATCTTTCTCATCTGATGGCAGAACATGCACATCATTTTACAACAGATGATGAGAGTCCTGATATTATTCTCAATCCCAATCACATCGTCTATGTCGGACATTCTCATGGCGGTGAAGTGGGTTCCATGGCCATCCCATTTTTTCCTGAGAGTCTAAAAACAGCTGTCCTGTCTGGAACAGGAGGAGGAATCTCTCTTGCGCTGCTGTATAGAAAATCAGATGACTTTGATTTTGAAATCATTATGCGAAATGCACTTGCATTTGATGATGATGAAGATCTAAGCTCCTTCCACCCCATTGTAGCTCTGGTACAACTCCATGCAGAAGTGACAGACCCCTTAAATTATGCTCCGTATTGGTTCCGTAGTGAACCATGGTGGGACTCCCATCCTATATCGATCTATCAAACTGAAGGACTACTTGACGAATCCACTCCTCCCATCAGTACCGAAGCCCTTTCAGGATCTGCACGCAGTCCCATTATCGATACACCTCTTCAATGGTTACCCACTCATGAACTATACAATCTATTTACAGAAGGAACACAAATTCAGGGCAATGTAACAGCCTATGATGGTTCAATACAAACCGCAGGTTTAAGACAATATGAAGATGAAGACCATTTTGTGATTTTCAATAGTCTTCGAAATGCACGTTTATACAGACTATTTTTAGAAAGCAGTCTGGAAGGACTTCCTATCCTAGAATAAGTCTTCTGGGTCGTGTACAATCAACAAATGAATACGGAGTATTATGATGAGTTATGCATTTACCTTTTCTTATGTCTTTTGCCTATTTTCCAATACCAGTTTTGCCGAAGATAATTCCAATGCTGACAAAATCGGAGTAGGACTTGGTAGTGGAACAACAACAAGCGCCTTCACTGCAAAAAAGTATTTTGAGCCCAATACCGCTGTACAAGCTTTTGTAGGGACAAGAGGAGCGACATCATTACACACCTTTTCACTCGGTGCAGATGCACTATTTGAGTTTACTCTTCGTGAAGCAGATATTGGACGATTCTTTTATGGATATGGAGCCGGAATAGGGATGTTTTCATACAGTGGGCTTGGTTTTGACTCTATTGGATTTTCAGGAGTTGGAGAACTAGGGGTACACTTTTCTTCTATTCCTCTTGAAATCATTATTGATATACGTCCTTCTATTTTTCTTGGTGATTTTGCAGGAATATCTTTATTAAGCGGAGGAAGCGCTGTTCGATGGTATTTTTAATCTGGACTTGATCTTTCACACCCAATTAGATTCCTCTTGGTGAAGGATATTCCGGAATCGTCTCCTCCAGAAAAGTCTTGATCAGAGGCATAGCCATAGCAAAAAATTCATCCACGGTTTCAAAATCACACTCTCCAAAGTTGTGATGACCTTCTTCGTCAAAAGAACAAAAGAAAAGACAATCAAGACCTATTTCTTCACTCACAATAAAACAAGGCTGATGCCGATGGGGATCAATACACAAGAGCAAACTTTGATATTGAATCGAAGAATTAACTTTGCAATCAACATGTAGCTGATACCAACAATCTCCGATAACTCCACTTTTGATCATCCGCGACGAAATGAGCATTGGTTGATACGAAACCAATGGATACATTGGATGTACAACTTCTTCTTTCTTCCACGAAAAATGAAAGGGCTCTCGTTTTGAAGGATTTGTTTTGGTGAAAATACAGTATAAAAATTCAGGCTGATGTTTATTGATGATGTGCTGAATTTGTATTAATTCTTCATTTTCTAAAGTTATCTGAAAATGCATCATTTCCACAAACATACGGATGTGTTCAAGAGAGGCTATTACTGGATAATGGGACTGAAAACCCTTATCTTCTACGATCTGCCCGCAAATATCATACAAAGCTTGATGCTCCTCTGGACTGATATCAACAGGAGGCAAATGGAAAAAATCTTGGTTTCGATAGAGCAAATATCCTGACTGAAGAAACTTCTTCGCTTTCTCTTGAATATAGTATTGCATCCCACTTCCTTTTGACTCAATGCGACCATTCTATACTTGGCATACACCCAGATATAGATATAACCACTCAAAAGAAGAAACGAGTCGCGTAAAAATTTGGACAAAGAAAATAAGGAGAGAAAATGAAAATCGAATACATCGATCACGTTGGAATACGTGTCTATGACGAGCACCGTAGTCTTTCGTTTTATCAAAAACTTGGATTTTTTGAGCACGAACGAGCACACAACGATCCCGTCGTTATCATAAAAAACAAACAGGGAGTCGAAATTAACCTCATTGTAAATGCCAAAGAAGAAGATCCTCCATCTAATATTCTCATGGATATTCCTGTAAAGCATTCAGGAATCACACATATCGCACTACAAGTCCCAAGCATCATCGACGCCATGAATACACTAAGCTCATACCAGATTCCTCTCTCGGGTGGTCCAGCAAAGATGGGAGAAGGCTCTGTCTCTATTTTTATTCGAGATCCAGATCGAAATGTGATTGAAATTCGAGGGCGAGAACAAGAAGAACAAAGCATTCCAAATCTGCAAGTATATACTGGATAACACTACTTCCGACACACCTCAGACCAAACCCGAATCGCGTCATCATAAAAATCATCCTCCCAATATGGAATATGATATTTTTTCAGGGTCTCAAAAGAAGGAGGTATTGGACAAGGTGTAATATTTTTGGCATGAAGACGAATCACAAAACGGTATGCAAGACGACAGCCCGTTTGATCCAGATTGCCACAAAACTGATCTGGAAATCGTATATCTTCATTGAGACGCCACTCTTTGAGGAATCGTCTCGCAACAATACGCGAAACAAGAGTTTGAGATAATGGATCATTGGCTATTTCCACCCCACCCAATTGTGTAATCTCCGCTTGAATAGCATGAGACATCTCTTGCTCTTGCCCCATCGAATAGCGCTTCATCCATTGTTGTTCTTCTCTTTGAATGATGTGATATACACAACGATTAACAAATCTTCCCGTTCGAGCACATGAATCTTTCGCTTGATGATTAGGCACTCCTTTTTTATCAATCACCTCGAAAAAACATGCTTCTTTCCATTTGTCGATTCGTGCAAAACTGCATGCTTCACTACCATACCCTCCTTCTGTTGCAGCAAATAGCAAACATTCTCCTTGTACATTATCGTTTTGTATTTTCACACACGTCTCAAGTGCACTATGTGGCTCTTTCAAAGCATCCAAATACAGAGACTGATCCGTTTCTATATTTTGCAAGGTGCACGCCAAATACAAGATCATAATACACATTGAGGCAAGCGATAAAATGGATGAGAGACCAACAATCCTACTGATCCACGAGGAGCCGCTTCTTGACTGGCCCACAAGCCCACATTACGAAATAACTGCGGGTCTCGAACACCAAACAATCGGATGGTATATTGTGTACATACTTTTGCCAAAATAATCGCTCTTTGTGCTCCCGCACCGAGTGGTGGTTCTCCGGTGAGTAATTTCGACCATGGATAAGGCTGTTGAAGAGCACGTACAAACCCCTCTTCCGAACCAAAACCTTCATCAAGTGGAGCTTCTATCCATAACTCTGCACCTTTTACAAGTGGAGGATTGGGCGATAGAGCCAAATAGGTGGCAGCTCGTGATGCTTGATATAAACTACCCCCTTTGCTCTTGGGTATCGAAAACAATACAGAAGAATACTTTTTATCTACCGAGTACCAAGAATTACTTTGCGAAGCGATCGATTTCAATACGGCAGAAGGGTCTCCAAAAAACCATTGATCCTGCTGAGGAGAATAATTGAGTGCCCACTGACACCCTGCAGCTTTCCCAAGCTCATCAATACATTCTCGAAATGGATTTCCTGTTAGCACTCCAATGCGTACACCGGGATCCAACACTCGATCACGATGGTGCAGTTGTGAAATCGTTTGTCTTCCACCACAGCCTACTGCTACACCTTTGTATCCACCGGAAAATCCAGCGTACTGATGAAGCTCTGCAATCCCAATACTAAGGGAAGCCTCAGATTTTGCAAAGGATCGATGGACTGATCCAGGAATACCATCGACGACGGATGTAGAGATACAATCATCAGGATTATGCTGCACAATTGGAAATGAACTCCATGTACTCGGAATTTTCATAGGCTTGTGCAAACCAAGCCCTACTACAACTTTTTGAATATTGGATGCTCGTAGAGCGATTGCATGCAGTGCTGGTAATGGATCAATAGGACGAGTCGCATCTGGAATTGTAACAACCAGCTTCCCGGAAAAGGTCCAATCTTCAAGAGCGAAAGATTCTTTCATACGATTTTCTTCCACACTATTGATTCAAGATCGCACGGGGTGATGATGTATTAGCTATTTCCATCATCTTTCCACCAATCATCACTTGGTATACCCAATAGAACATCATCACGATTGCATACAGCAAGAGCTCTTCGATCATGACTCATATATCTCCCAAAAAATAAAACACCCAACAGGGTGTTTCATAACAACAAAAAACCAAAAGATACGATCCTTGAAAAAATCGTTCTTCTACTGGATAAACCCCTCTTCTCGCAGTGTGCTGGTAATGCTTTGCGATACATCATTGGGCTTGTTCATTCCATCTATATGAACTATGGTGAAGCCTTTCTTCTCAAGATAGCTGAGCATTGGTAGCGTCCATTTATGATATCCGTCAATACGCGGTTGAACTTTTTCAGGAGTATCCGATCCTCGCTGATACAACTCTCCACCACAATTATCACACAAACCTTCTACCTTAGGTGGAACGAAAATCATGTGAAAACTAGCACCACAGCTTCTGCACATTCTGCGATTTACAAGACGGCGATGTACTTCCTGATCTGTGATGTTGATGGCCAATACCAAATCAACGGTACGACCTCTGGGTGTCATCCATTTTACCAATTCATCAGCTTGATTCGATGTTCGAGGGAACCCGTCGAGAAGAACACCTGAATCTACATCTCCCTTACTCAAGCGCTGTGCCAAGATTTCCATCGTCACATCGTCGGGAACCAAACCTCCCTCATCCATTATGGCTTTTACACGCTTACCCAATTCCGATTCTTTATCCAAATTCCGAAACAAATCTCCAGTTGATATGTGGGTTACTCCGAGAAGTTTGCAAATATGCTCTGCTTGTGTACCTTTACCTGCGCCCGGAGGACCAAAAAGAACGACATCCATAATAATTACTCCAAAATTGTGATTAAAAAGTAATCTATTGTACGCTGAATCGCAATACCGAACATCAAGAAATTATCGTCGTTTCCATGCACAAACTATGGATTTGCTTCACACACAAAATATGTGGATGTCGAACAACTTGCATCGTGCCACCCACCACTACTTGTTTGATTGAGTAATACACAATCTTCACCTGACCCTGCATCGTTGGGTTCTCCAGTACTCCAATTGGTATAGATTCCATACGGTCCATCCCAATCCCAATAGTCTTCCAGCGTAATATCGTTATACCCAATCCACCATCGATGGGAAGAAGAAAAATTCTGTATCTGACCATCGATCCAACTATCTTCCCCCGAATCGTTGATGGTGACAAGATGATATCCTAGAGAAGCACACTCTCCTTTCGCTACCGACCATGTTCGATTGGCACGACAAAAAAGATACGAAGAACCTTGTCGCCGGCGTAAACGACAGTATGACAATTCATTTCTACACAACGAGTTTGAATCAATATCTCCATTGCAGTTGTTATCGATCCCATCACAAACTTCAGTCGTTCCCGGAAAAACATCTGCATCTTCATCATCACAGTCTTCATCAGTAGAATAGTAAATATCATCACAAGAAGACAAGATCGTTCCTCCTCCATACCCATCACCATCTGTGTCCAGATACCCTATAAAAGCATCCACAGAGGACTCATCATCAAGATAGCCATCACAATTATTATCAATTCCATCATTGCATAATTCATCCATTCCGGGATTGATATCCCAATTGGAATCATCACAATCACTGTTGTCTGCTGTCATTCCTGTTACCTGTGTACAAGACTCCAACACGGAAAACGGATCGCCATATCCGTCGCCATCATCATCGTAATACCATTGATACGTGGGTACTCCCTCATCTACGAAACCATTACAATTCTCATCTGTTCCATCACAAGTTTCTAGGGTGGCGGGACTGTAGGATGGGTCGGTATCATCACAATCACCGGCTGTGGAAACATATCCAGATGGGGCTTCACAACCGAACTCCCAGATTGCAAAATCTCCATATCCATCACCATCGTTGTCCAAAAACCAGGTACTCGCATCACTCGAACCCTCATCAATAGTACCATTACAATTATCATCTTGGTTGTTGCACACCTCAGTACCCAATGGACTTTGTGTCGTTTCGGCATCATTGCAATCAAGATTATTTACAACATATCCCACCACATTCACACTACATGAAAGCAGACTTTGGTTGGAATCACCGTATCCATCTGCATCTGCATCTGCATACAGCGTCACCATACCAATGGCATTGTCATCAATGACACCATCACAATCATCATCTATTTCATTACAGATCTCGGGTGCTGATGGTGAAATAGAGGGATTGCTATCATCACAATCGCCATCATTGGCAATGTATCCCAACGGCTGACTGCACGCACTTTGGACTACAGAAGCCAAACCAAATCCATCATTGTCTGCATCTTGATAATACACAAATGCTTGAACGGGATTTTCATCGATTTCTCCGTTACAATTGTCATCTTCATCGTTGCATGTTTCAGCGGCACTTGGATATTGCGATCCATCTTCATCATCACAATCATCACTATTGGACACATAGCCTTCTGGCTTCGTACAGGCATTTATCGCATCAAACAGGTTTCCATATCCATCACCGTCTGCATCCACATACCACAACGAGATTCCGGATCCAGCCTCATCAATCACACCATCGCAATCGTTGTCGATTTCATCACATACTTCTATGGTAAATGGAAATACATCTGAATCGCCATCATCACAATCAAGACCGTTATCGACATATTCAGACAATAGCGTACAATCTTCTGCTGGAATACCCCCATTTCCATATCCGTCTCCATCATTATCCAAAAAGAAACCATCTGTTAAATCTTCATCAATATCGCCATCACAATCATTATCGATTTCATCACAAAACTCTTGTACACCGGGATTAATAGATGGATCTCCATCATCACAATCATTTCCAACCGTTATATATTGATCGGGAAGCGAGCATGACGTAATGCTTGATGAATCATCTCCAAATCCATCTCCATCAAAATCTGGATAATACACAAATAGCACACCCTCATCAACGTCATCATTGCAGTTGTTGTCACGACCATCACATACTTCTTCTGCACCCGGATATACAAAGGGATCGCCATCATCAC
>NYTD01000260.1 GCA_002683315.1 Deltaproteobacteria bacterium
CACCCATAATCCACAATGTACACCTTTCTTGTGGAGAGCTCAAAGGCAAGAGCTGGTACAGTGCCTTTTGAAAAACACGTACATCAGAACAGGCATATGCTGCCTGTAGTAGCAAAGCAGAAAAGTCCTTATCTTTTTCTGTATCTGTGACACGCATCAAGATATCAAGAGCCTCTTCGCTGTGTCCAGTTGTGTAGGCATATCGTGCAGCCTCACAGTATAAGTACTGTTCTTTTGTATACTTTGCTTCTTCAAGCAAAATAGCTACGTTCCCATCAAGAATCTTAGCCTTTGGAGTACTTTTTGCTGAAGTCTGTACAGGTTCAATGCTACCTTCATGTACAGCATCAAAATCTTCTTCTGATTCAGTTTTTTCCAAAGAAAGATGTACGTGAACAGGCATTTCTAAAGGGATATCGTCCAAAACAATATCATCCTCCAAAACAATATCATCCTCAAATGATATATCGTCTCCCAATGATATATCGTCTTCTAACGATGTTTCTTCAACCAAAACAACTTCACTTTTTAGATTCTGTAATTTGATATGAACTTCTTGTTCAACGATCGGAGTATCGAGTAACTCTTCTATAGGATCTGCAAACTCTAAAAATTCATCTTGCTCTTCGAGCGAATTAACACCAAAATCTTCTTCAATGAAGTCGTATGTAGCTTTGTTTTGTGAATTGATTTGAATTTTTATTGGTTCTTCTACCACTACTTCTACATTGTTCTCAATTGGTTCTTCCATATCGACCATAAGAGAGCCATCCTCTTGAGGTGCATCAAAATCATCCAAATCATCCAAGAAAAAATCATCCACTTCCACAACAGCAACTGTCATCCCCTCTTCAAAGCTAGATGTAGGTTGCTCTTCAAATTCAAATCCCTCCAGATCAAAATTATCATCAATGTCGTCGTTTTCTTCCAAAGAGATATCTTTGGTTATCGGAGGTTCTTGAATTCTTTTGGGTGGAGGTATATCTGCGAGATTCGATACTTCTATGGGCATATCAAGCGGTAATTCAAAATCTTCCCACAACTCAGTCCCAAAGTCTTCTGTCATGTAATTGCCAGTTTCCGCCTCTTGAGTCTGAAAATCTCCCTCGCTAAAAAATGCTTGCTCAAAGTCTTCAAATTCATCTTTTTTGGCTTTATCTTTTGACTTGTTTTTTTTTTCGTTTTCGGACATCGGTACTTCCAAATAGGGTAAGTGTATTACGGAGAATAATGTACATTCATGTGCCATATCCTACCACGATTTTTTATTTTCCGAAGCAAAATACAAACCGACAGACTGCGTATCGGTTATACATCCTCCCAAAATACGATCGTAATGTTGTCTCAATAAATGCATCCTTGAGCAACATATCACTTTCAAAGCCTATCACCTACCTTATCTGAAACATCTACTCATCACTTCTGGAGAAAATATGCATGCTGTAGTCACTGGAGCCGCCGGTTTTTTGGGCTCACATCTTTGTGATCGTCTACTTCGTGATGGTCATACTGTAACCGGACTCGACAACTTCATCACTGGTCGACCAGAAAACATCGCACACCTACAGAATAATCCTTCATTCCGCTTTATTGAAGCAGATGTAAGCAAAGAGATTCCTGTGACAGAAAGCTTTGATCAAATCTTTCATCTTGCGAGTCCAGCGAGTCCAATCGACTACATTGAATTGCCCCTTGAAACGATGTACGTAAATAGTGATGGAACCCGTCTCGCACTTGAACTAGCCGAAAAAAATAACGCTCGATTTTTTATCTCTAGCACATCTGAAGTATATGGAGATCCTGAAGTTCATCCACAACATGAAGAGTACTGGGGAAATGTCAACCCAATTGGACCAAGAAGTGTATATGACGAAGCAAAAAGATATGCGGAAGCACTTGCTACAGCATATCTGCGCTACAAAGGGGTAGAAGTTCGAATTGTACGTATTTTTAACACATATGGTCCAAGAATGCGCGCAGATGATGGAAGAGTCATTCCTACATTTATCAATCAAGCTCTTGAAGGAAAACCCCTCACGATCTTTGGAGATGGAACGCAAACACGAAGTTTCTGTTACGTCGATGACCTTATCGAAGGGTTTGTTCGTCTCATGAATTCAGACTTACGAAAACCGTGTAATATCGGAAATCCACATGAACTAACAATGAATCAGCTCGCCGATGAGATCAATACAAGAACCCAAAGTTCTGGTGGGGTTGTATTCAAACCTCTTCCCAAAGATGATCCTACAAGAAGACGACCTGATCTTTCTCGCGCAAATGCAGAACTTGATTGGTCCCCAAATGTGCCATTCTCTGTTGGTATAGAACAGACCATCCAGTATTTTAAAAATAGCCAATAGCATACACATCTATTCTCATTCATCGCGATAGTACAAGATAATTTGTTTTGGCTCTCTGTTCGAATTCAACGAAAAAACTGTACTCATCGGTACACAAATACAGTCCATCTTCATGAAACAACCTCTTTCATTTTTGAGGAGGTTCCCTCCTCTCCATGTCTAGACGTAATCCCCAAATTTCTTTTGATGATGATGAAATACTGAGTATCCAACAAACAGGCTAATCAAAGATACCACCAAAAATATGATACATGAGTTTGGATGTGGAAGACTTGAGTTTAGGATGAGCTCGCGATAAATCCCCACCAAATGTGCCATCGGATTAAGCTGCAACAAAAGGGTGTATTTTGCTGGATAGCTCGCTGCCGGGTAAAATACAGGAGTAACAAACATCCATAAAAGCAAAATCGTACTTACCCAGTGCTTGGTATCTCGAAAGTATACATGTGTTGTCGACAACAAAAAAGATAATCCAAGAGTAAAGATTCCTTGTATACATAAAACAAGAGGAACCAGAAATACAGTCCAAGACAATCCCCCTCCAAGAACAAGAATTGCTGACAAAAGAACAAAAATACGGATTGTTTGATTGATAAGTGCGCTGATAACAATATGCGCAGGAAGCAAGAGAAGCGGAAAATGAACTTTTTTCAGCAGATGAGCATGGGATATTACAGAGGAAGATGCATGGGATAAGCCATCTGAAAATGAAAGCCATGTAACCATACCGCTAAACAAAAACAAAGCGTAGTTTTCCCACCCTCCTGTGGGTTGAAATCGCACCCCCATAAGACCATGAAAAACAAAGCTATAAATTATTAGCTCTGCTAATGGTGTAACAATTGTCCATAAGACTCCGAATGCTCCTCCCACATAGCGGTGCTTCAAGTCCCTCATCACAAATCCCCAGAGCAAGTCTCGGTGTTTGATAATGTCAAAAACTCCTCCGCTAGCATGCCCTGTACGTATCTGCGAACCTACAACATGATACGTTTCATTTTCGGATTTGGACTGTGGCAAGAGAGCTCCTTTTACTCTAATATATCTTTTTTATGAGCGTATTGGTCAAAGAACTACTCATAACATGACGGCTGTACATGTAGATCATATACAAACCTCTATTTCACCGGAGTTCATGTAATATCGGATGAGACTGACACATTCTGGATATGAATGGCATGTGCGGAGTACACTCTCCCATAGTCCAATTCATTGCTTTTGTTATCTGATCTACATTGGGAACAACATTGACAGCCATCAATCTTTTGGTCAGAGGTATATATTGTCCCATATATGGCATATTAGCCCGCACATTCCTCGCTACAAGCTGCTGAATTGGATACCACATCAAACTTGTTGGTTGAGGAGAGAAACAATCCAACGCAAGTACAAATGGATTCCGTCCTTGAATTTTTCCTTGCATAACTGCTTGAAATGCTGGCTTAGCTGGTACATTATTTACAAGCCCCCCTTCCCCCAATCTTGTAATTCCATACTCTGCGTACAACCTATCCAAGAGTTGATGCATATGTGGAGCTTCACGAATAATATCATAGTGAATTAATCCTGGAACAGCGGCTGAAAATCCAGCGGCATCTAATATCTCTGCATCTAAGGTATGTTTGTCCAATCCAAAGACAACTTCTTTTAAAGATTCTTCCGCAGATAAAAATTCTTGTAGGATTCCAAGTCCTCTTCGAATTTTTCGTAGGCCAGAAAGACCAAAACGAAATCCATCTGAGATCGCTTCATCCATCAAGTGCTCATAATAAGACATATCATGCTTAAATGCTTCCATTGTCAGACCTGTTGTGACAACAAGAAGAGGTATCGGACAATCAGAAAATCGCATACTGCCACCATCTTCGCGATGAAACATTGAACCGAGCGCTGCTCTAAGATACAGTCGTAACGTTGCAGGAACCCCATACCGACTATTCATATCCAAGATCCGAAAAACAGTGTTCCACCTAAGTCTTTTGGCTGCTTCAAACATCGGAAGAGGATCATAGACAGCGGAACGAGCACGAAACATACCCACCAAGGCGCCTATGGATGTCCCTGAAATCAAGTCTGGAGATAAATTATACTGACTGAGAAGCTGTAAAATACCTGTGTACCCATAGCCTCCTCCTCCTCCACCCCCCAAAACAAGAACCAATTGCCTCTCGCATACTTCTTTTTCGAGCACAGTACGTTCTATGGGAAACTGATGTAGAACTTTTCGTCTTTGAGCCAGTGTCTCTTCAACCAAGACAGTGTAATTTTCTCGAAACCCCTCCACAGGGTTCGCCGAGGAAAATATATGCTTGACAATATCGGATACCCATGTCCGATGTGCTGTTAAAAATGGAAATACCTCATAATCTTTTCCATCCTTTCCTTGAAGTATCGTCAATCGAGCAAATGAAAGGACATAACGTAAAGACTCTATCTGCTCTTCTAAAAATGCCGTCGGATTCGACATGGACATGCGAATTAAACTTTTTTCATGCCCTTGTAGCGCGCTTCGAATGTGCAATAATTTTTCAGTTTCCACTGTGCGTCTTCCAAAAAGATTGTAGTTCAGGTTTTATATTATAGGTGGTTTGTAATATTAGCTCTTTGGGAAGAAATTCTTTCATATTTTTGGATGCGAATCTTTTTCCGAGTAAAATAATGGTCCCTTTATCTGTTGGGGTTCGAATGACACGACCTGCCGCTTGGGATACCCGTGCCAAACCTGGTACCAACCATGCATATGCAAAACCTTTTTGATATTTTTTTTCATTCCACTCTTGAATCTTTCGCCGTGCATAGTTTGCTTGAGGCAAACAAGGTCCCACCATAACAGCACAACATAATGCCTTGTCAGGAAGATCCACACCCTCAGAAAATATCCCACCCATGACGCCAAAAAGAGTATGTCCCTCCCCTTTTTTCATTGTTTCCAAGAGCTCATGTCTATCTCGTTCAGAAAGCCCTCTTTTTTGCTGTAAGACTTTTTCTCTTGTGCAGTCGATCAGCGGAACAACTTGCTCCAAATATGCAAAGCTGGGAAAAAACACTGCGATGTTTCCTGGGGTACTCGATATGATATCACCGATGATCATGGCTGTCTTTTCTCTATCTCGCTCTCTGTCTCGATAGGCCGTAGAAATACTTGGAATCACAAAACTTGCACGATGTTCTTGGGGAAAATAGGAAGGAGTTCGAACCTCTATCCGATGCATTTGTGGGATACCAAACATGTTTCGATAATATTCCATCGGCTCAAGTGTGGCAGACATAATGATGCTGCTATGAAAATCTTTAAAGACTGGACCAAGTATTCCAGATGGATCTCGGTTGAGCAAAGCAAGTGAAGTATGTTCATCTTTGGGCTTCCATCGAGAAAAAAGTGCAAGTTGATCACTACTTTTGAGCTTTCTATCCAAATATCCCTTTGTATACAATACCAACGTCTCATCCTTTGCTTGCGAAAAGATTGCCGAGAATCGAAAGATTGTCCGGGCTACATCTGTCCACAGATCACCTTCGTCCTCAGAGAAAAAAGTTCGTTCCTGCGTCACCTGAGCATATCGGACAGCCAAACTTTCAAAAGCAGTTACCCACTTTTGAAAGATTTTTGAATCTACGTCTGCTATTTCAAAGGACCACTCTTTTTCTTTGGACTCTGAGAGTTGATCAAGCATATATGAATATAATTCTTCCAATGGTTGAGCAAAATCTGTCCCTCTTGTTCCTTCTAAAGCTCGCCAAACCAAACGCAAGGAAATGCGAGGAGAACCATACCCCATTGCACGCTCTGGAAGATTGTGCGCTTCATCAACGATTACCATCCATTTTTGCGGCTCAGCAGAAACCATGGAAAGACGAACCGAAGGATCAAATAGGTAATTAAAGTCACCAATTACGACATCCGCCATACTTGCAAGATCAAGACTCAGTGCATGAGGACAAATGTATTGCTCTTCTGCAATTCGGATAATCTTATCAGGCCACAAATCCCCTCGACTATCATGCATGCTCCAACTTGATTGGAGTGTATTATTTCGCTGAAGTTTATCAAAATACCCTGCTGCATAGGGACAGACATCTGGTAAACATCGAACTTCATGGTGAAGACAGATCTTCTCTTTGGCACGAATGGAAACAGCGCGGATGGGAATCCCTTTCTGCGCCATTCTCTCCACTGTCTCTTCAGCCATCAGCTGCTGTGTTGTTCGTGCGGTAGCAAAAAAAACTCGTAGATTATACTCATATGCATGCTTGAGGGCAGCATAAAGAGATGCTGCCGTTTTTCCAGAACCTGTTGGAGCTGATAAAAAAACATGCTTTTTATCTTCAAGATGTGGA
>NYTD01000261.1 GCA_002683315.1 Deltaproteobacteria bacterium
AATCTGGATTTCCTTGCGTCAGTCCGAATTGGCAAGCGGTAAAGAGAAAAAATGAAATCATGATGTACCTCGTTTTGGATTCATCATCATTATGGTTCTTTTGTGTGCCTCATACCAATGAACTCTTTTCAGATCGATATGAACGAATTTCATAGATGCGAGTACAGTCGTTCCAATGTCTATTTTTATTTTATTTCTGAGGAATATGATTTTGGTAGAAGGAAACAATTACTGCTTTGAATTCATCGATGGCTCGAGGATGTTCTTCTTCGGTGATACGTCCGAGTGCAAGCATGAATGCATCAAGTAGTAAGACCAGCATGCGCGTGAGCGCGAACAGTTCATCGTCAGGTTGTGTGCAGCGAAAGCTACGAAATAAAAGTGTGAATCGATCTGCGATATCATTGATCAATTGTTCATGAACATCTCTTAAGCCTCTGTCGCAGCGAATGGCAAGTTGAGCGGGGGCGATCCATTTCTCGTTTTTCATCCCTTCGCTGAGCAAAACCATAAAAGTATGAATGACATTTTGCCAATCCATTCCACGTAAACTTTTTTCCAAACATAAATGAATGGCTTGGGTTTGTGCTTCTAAAAATACATCAGCAAAGGTTGCGATGATGGCTCTTTTGTTGGGGAAGTATCGGTATATTGAGGGGGCGGTAATCTTGGCTTTTCGTGATAGTTTTTGGATACTCATATCTTCATAGCCTTCTTCAATGAGTAAATCTTTGGCTGCTTCCAATAACTTTTGAACTCTTTTTTGAGAACGATCTTGTGAGGGGTTGGGACGATTTTTTTGTGTCATTGTACTACACCTGCTTATGAGCAATACATGTTTATAATGTGAAGAAAACATAATGCAATACACATTAGCTGATGATGTATCACATAATGGAAATGAATACCGTTCATGAAGCAGTGAAAAGAGTTCATTCGACATGATGGGAATGATGGACGAAAATATGAGACACAGAAGTATTTTATTTTTGTTCAAACCTATGAGGTCTTCATTATGTTTCTTTCTTTTATTTTGTCTTCATCTCTTTTCGCATCTCCTCAAGATTTTCCCGATATCAATGTTCAGTATTTTCGACCAGCAATCGATTCTCAACATTTTGTCTGGGTTAATGAAAGCGCAACTCCGCAAAGGGGAGCTGTAACGTTTCGAAGTTTTCTTTCCTATTCTGCGCGACCGTTAATTTATACATCAAAAGATGGAATGGTGACCGATGTTTTGAAAGACCTCACACAACTGGACTTGGTGGGAGGATATAGCTTTGGAAATCTACGTGTAGGGGTGGATATACCATTTGTCGTGAATGCCCAAGGAGCATTACCTACGGGAGATTCTTTTTCGGAGTCTGCTTTGGGTGATATCGCAATGGATGTGAAATATCGTCTTACACACTTTAGTTCACCTATTGGTGTTTCCGTTTCGGTTCGAGGTCAATTCCCAACATCAAAAACGAGTGCAGCGATATCTACACCAGAGCCGATGGTTGAGGGTGAGTTGACGATAGATACAAAACAAGACAAGATTCATGTTGCAGCGAATATAGGTCATCGTGAGCAGTCTGATTTTTTGTACGAACATAGTGCATTTGGGTCTCAAATATATTTACGAGGTGGACTTGGATTTGTTCCCAATGAAACCAAAGGGGCTTCTCTTGAATTTGTCACATCTCGATTGTATGAGTTTGTTGATGTAGAAGATGCCTTCTCATCAGAAGCTATGGTAAGTGGTTGGAGCAAGCAGGGTACTATGGTTGTTCGTGGTGGAGTGGGTATGGGAATAGGGTCTGGTATCGGAACCCCACAATGGCGTGCTCTTGCAAGTCTTGAATATCTTCCATCAATGGATAGTGGAGATAAAGATCGTGATGGGATTGCAGATGTAGATGATCAATGTGTAATGCAGCCCGAAGATATCGATGGAATTCTTGATGATGATGGATGTCCCGATAACACGGAAGTTACGGTTTTTTTTGTAGACCAGTTTGGAGATCGGGTACATCAGAAGAAATGGAATGGTGGTGATTTTGAGGGGTATTCCGGTGTTCCCTTTACTTCAAAAGCACAAGACTTTACGCTTCATGCAGATATAGAAGGGTATATTCCGGTTCAACAGCGTATTGAGGTACATGACGGTCTTCCACAAGAGATAGAGGTGCCCATTACGATGCTTCTTGGATCGGTTCAAGTTTTGGCCAAAAATCCACAAGGAGATATTATTCCAGATGCAGTGTGGAGTACTGCAGGCTCTAAGGAACGTTATCAAATCGGCAAGATACAAGATATGAAACCACAATCTCATGTTGTTCAGGTCATGGCTGATGGATATAAACTGGCTGTCACTCAGGTTCAAGTACGTCCTCAGGAAAACAGTATTGTGGAGGTGGTATTATCTCCATCAAAAGCACAAGTTAAGGATGGTCGCATCAACATGGAGGGGGTCATTCATTTTGAGACAAATTCTGCAGTCATTGAATCTTCTTCCTTTTTATTGCTCGATGATGTTGCGGATATTCTACGTGATTTTCCAGCGATTGAGTTGATACGTATTGAGGGGCATACCGATAGTGATGGAAAGGCGAGTATGAATAAGAGACTCTCTCAGTCTCGAGCTGAGTCCGTTGTACGATATCTTATCCGCAAAGGGATTACGAAAGAGCGAATGATTGCGGTTGGATTTGGAGAAGAAAAACCAATTGCGAGCAACAAGACTCAAAATGGAAAGAAGAAGAATCGTCGTGTAGAAATGCACATTGTAGATGTTGACCAAAGCAAGGTGGAAGGCGTTCATGATTTTGATTTCCGTAATGAATAGGTTTCACAACCTGTAAAAAATAAGAGCAACCGTTTGGTTGCTTTTTTTGATCTTCCCAAATGGTGTCAATAAAAAATAATCTTTTTTTATTGACATTGATTTTCTCCAAAAATCCTTCTTTAAGGTTCTTGTTTGAGTATATGCATGAGGTTCATGAACCCTTGAATATTGTTCATTTGTAGTGTTGATCTGTGCGTGTCATTGTGTATTTGTCACCACAACACACGGAGAAATCAAAATGACTAAATCTATCGCAAACTCAAACAACCAAGCTCTTTTCAATCGTTACTCTTTTCTTGTCGACCGTATTGTCCGCAAACTCGCGAACAAGTATCCAAGTCATGAAGATATGGAAGATATGAAGCAGTATGGATACATCGGACTTATTGAGTCTATCAAACGTTTTCAGCCAGAGAAAGGCGTGAAGTTTGAATCCTATGCGTCTATTCGTATTCAAGGAACCATCTTGGATGCAAAACGAAAAGATGATTGGGTTCCTCGTTCTGTTCGTAGCCGAGTTAAGGAAGTCAAATATGTTTATCAGGATCTCAAATCAAAGTTGCGTAGAGAACCGACATCGTCAGAGATGGCACAAGAGATGGGTATGACTGTTTGTGATTTTATGAAGCTTCAAGGACGATTGGATACACGTAGTCCTCTTCGTCTTGATCAAGAAGATGAAAATGGAGCAACATTGGGAAGCATCGTTCCTTCACAAGAAGCAAACCCAGAAGAGAAATCCGAGAAGAATGCACTTGTATCGAAGCTTATGAATGCATCGGCAACACTCGGTGAGCGTGAGAAGCAATTGATTCAATGGTATTACTACGATGGAATTAACTTTAAGGAAATCTCTGTTCGATTGGGAGTTACGGAATCCCGAGTGTCTCAGCTACATTCTGGAATCTGCAAGAGACTTAGAAAGCGCATCGCAGCATAAAATAAGAGTCAGCTATATCAAAGGAGCCGTATGGCTCTTTTCTTTTTTCTAATGATGGAGAACATGACGCTGAGTTGTACATATCTTTTCTTAGACTAGATAAAGATGACGAAACAAGTCTTTATTTCAAATGTTCAGCAAACTTTTTACATCATCGATATCAACCGAAGTTGCGCATCTGTGGTATCGATGGGTGATGGCTAATATATCTAAACTGCTTGCCGAGTTTCCAATGACGATTGAAGATAAGAAGTATTCCATTTACAGTCATCCGACTAGATTTTGTTTTTGATGACGCCAGAAGTATAGTACCTCTATGTGGTAGCACTTTCAAATATCGATCGGAAATCTGCAAGTTTGGGATGCAGCAGTAATTGAATAGCCGCATCTTCATTTTCTTTGTAGTTTGCGATGATGAATAAGTGTATCCCAAACATGATCTCTTCCATATCTTGTGGTAAAAGAAGCAGAGAAGAACGAAGAAGAGAGTGGGGGAGTCGTTTGAGAAATTCTTTGCAATCGTTATCGCCTCTAGAATGTAAGAAGTTGTGTGTCACGTGGATATGGCCTTTTTTTGTGACTTCTTTTTTATCTTGAAAAATTAATTGTATTTGATCGAGCAATAATGAAAAGGACTGTCTATTGGAATTTGAAATCGTTCTCAAAATGCTTAGTGCTCTTTTCCAAGAGGAGAGACTATCTTTGTAGTTTGATTTTTCCCAAAGATATTGTGTGTATACAGATAAGGATAGAGCTTTGTGTGATGATTTTTGGTTCTCAATAATGTCGTGAATAGACTCATCTTTTTCGATAATAGATAGGAGTATATTCATCACTTTCGGAATTTGTTTTGGGTCTTTGAAATTATGTTTTTTTTCTATAAAGGACAGAGCCTTTTCTTCCCATATTTTTGATTTTTCGGATTGATGAAGCATTTGGTAGAGCCGGCTTATGTCCCAAAAAATGACAAATTTAGCTTCATTTTTGATGGTTTCTGACTTTATATGTTCAAGGAATGCTGTACATATTTCATCAAGAAATGAGATGGATTGTGGAAGAGGTTCCAGTTGAGTGTATATATCAAAAAGAGTGTGGAAGTATGGCCAAGATTGGACATTGAACAAGTGGAGGATTTCTTTTTGTGTTCGCTTTTGAATAATACTCCTAGCAACATCATGATCTGTATTTAGCATTGCGACTTGCATGATTTTGATGAGACTCTGGACGCGTTTCTTCTCTACAGGTATTTTTGAAATCCATTGGTTCGATTTTTGATAATTTTGTTGGTATGCCAGCAGCACACTTAGTTTCTCTATGTTTATCTCTTTTTGTTCATGGAAATGCATACATGCATCACGTGCAGTATCCCAAAAGATAAATTCTAATGAACGGTCTATCTCATCAATCTTTGATGTCGTTTGTTCTATATTTTGTGTCAGTACCTCAGTGAATCGATGTAATTGATTTTTATTAAAGTATGGGTGTGACTCGAGCCAACGTTCGTGATGAAATTCTTGTTTTAATAGTGACCAGCCAAATTCCGATGCTTGAGCAGAGAAAAAATCGACGGTTTTATTTTGTCTTTGTTTTGGATTTTGAATTTTTTGTGCGGCTTGTATGGCTATGTTGATGTGATTTTTTTGTAGTGCTGTTTGTGTGAGCGCACCTAGGATATCGTCATGAATATGATGTGAAGAATTATGTTTTGTTGTATCTAAAGAGCTTACGATTATCTGTTTTGAGATCTCATGTACACCAAACTTGGTTAGATAATGGATGATGGTTTTTCTCTTGAAAGGGTACCTTTGAAGGGTGTCCCACGCCATTTCGTAATGAACGTTCCACTGATTGTCTCTTTTCTCTTTGTATTGATGAGCAATGATAAACGCATACAGTGCGTGATAGGTTGGATTCTCGATGAGTTCCATTTGTTTTGCAAGTACCTCAAGCCACCGTGGTGTGGATAAAAAGATGCTTGATTCCTCATACCATTCTTCCTTTTGTTTTTGAGGAAGCGTCTGCACCATAGAGAATAGTATATGAATGTTTTTCTCTGATATATTGTTCCTTTTTGTCATGCATGAGGAGAGATGGAAAAGCATATCTTTTCTGAGGTAGTCTTCAGAGATAGATTTGAAGGTTCTTTGGATTCCATCCCAATCTTGTTTTTTGTGGAGATGGTGAGCTTTAGCAAGGATGCTTGCTCTCTTTTGGCTGTATACAGAACCATCGAAAATTTGCATATTCTGCATTTCTTTGAATTGTTTGGATGTAGATGTATCTATCGATAAGGATGTACTCTTGTATTTTTCATGATTATTTTGATCTTCATAGAGAGTCAGTAGTGTTGTATCCAGTTGTGTTATTTCGAGATGATTAAAATAGGGACGAAGAGATGCTGAATATTCTTCCAATATGCGAATGGTCTGTGTTGAATCTGATTTTTGTTGATTCCCATAGATCGCGATGTCCATGACAAGATTCATACATTTTTCATTGGAGAATATTTCCTTGTTGTTGAGGATGTAATCGATGAGTTCTGTCCATGTTTTATCATTGCTTTGATGTTGTTCAAAGGCCTTATATAGTTGTATCCAAGCGAGAATGTTTTGTTCTGTGATATCGGTATGTCGTTTGTAGTTTGGAATTTTTTCTGCGGATATTTGGTATTCTCGGCACCATTGGAAGCATTGGTATTGGTTTTGTATTGCTCTTTGTATATGGAGTGTCTCTTGATTGCTATCATGAATGATGTCGTTTACCTTCTTTTCAATAAGCTCTTGGTATTCTGTTGGAACCAGAAAGTAGATGTAGAGATAGCTCTGGCATCGTTCTTCGGCTGGCATCGGTGTCTCAAGAAGATCGAGTACAAAATCATACCAAGAAGAGTTTTGTGGTTGATATGTTGTAGGGAATAGTGCATGAAAAAAAGGAGATGTAAAATGTACCTTTTGTTTCAGTGTGGAAAAATTAAATTCGGGGTCTTGTTCATAGATTTCACGAAACCAGTATCCCCAAGCATTTTGAGGGAGTATTCCTCGAACAGAGTATTGATTAATCGTCTTTAAACAGTCTTGAGAAATTTTAGAGTGCCGATAGGGCATGCGTTGGATGTCGATTCGAATTAGCTCCAAGCATCCGAGAATACAATTGTTGCTTTTTAGTTGCTTTAGCTGTTCAAGAATCACGTCGAATAGAGCAGCATTTTCTTCGAAGCGCTCAAATAGATTGGGGAGGTTTTGTATTGATTCTTGAGATAGCTCTCCCAAACGGATTAGATACCAAATGATTCTCTTGTCTGAAGTAAGTGATGGTGTTTCTTCTAGGATTTCACCAGCGATTCCATATCGTATGGCACGTATTGATTCTTGATAGTCATTGCTTTGAGAGATTTGTGCCCTTCTAAGGCTTTCTTTTTGCAATTGTTGCCAGAGAACTTCACGGTTAGGGATGGAAGCCCCATGGTATGCAAAGCTTCGTTGAAGGTACCGATGAAGAGATGTTTTTTTGTATATGTCAGGTTGAGTGAGATATGAGTGTGCAGCTTTTATTGTTGCGGTTCTGGTCTTGGGCATGGGTTCCTATCGTGTGGGCTTTTTGAAACATATGCATTGTACCATATCCGGTTTGATGATGGTTCATACAAGATAAGGGCCTGCACAGATCGCGTATAATATTTGCATGAATCTACATCAAGAGGAGCTGAAAATTCTTTGTTTTTTGGGACAATCAATAACAGTACAGGTAAGATAAACCGCAATCAATACAATGACATATACAAGAAGAATGTAAGGGGGTATTTCGCTGTCACTGCGTTATGAGGTGTGTGTACATGGTTTTATGTAGGAAATCAACACGATCTAGGCTGATGTCGTTAGTTGTGGGGTAGCCATATCGGCTTGCGCGGGAAGTGTAGCAATAGACAGTTGTGGTGTAGAAATGATTTCATATGTACTTCACAAAGAATGATGAATCGCAATACAACATTTCTTTGATGACGGACAATAAAACATGTTCGGGGCTTATTCACAAGTTCCAGCAACTGCATAGGTGATATCAATGGTGGAGCCGCCCAATGGGATAGAGGCTTCTTCAAATATGATGGCATTTTCGGTTTCATCGTATTCCCAACCTTCGGTGATGGTGACTCCATCGACCTGAAGAACGATGCTTTCCGGGACAGGGGTATCTGTGAGATCAAAGACTCCAGTATTAACAAAAGAATCCACGATCGTTTGGAGGTGTTCACCCCAATCAAGAGCACAAATACTCAAGAAGATACCTCCTGTTGCCATCGTTGCTTCATACATTCCTGTGTATGCTTCGTTTCCACCACATCCTACGGGATTATCCCCACCGATTGCGTGAATGATAACATCTTCTGGATTCGTTTTTACGTCTTGAAACAAGGAAATATAGTCTTGCCAATAGTTTACATTTGTAGCGTAGTCAGCACTTTGGTCTCGCTCATCGGATACACCAATGAGAAC
>NYTD01000262.1 GCA_002683315.1 Deltaproteobacteria bacterium
TCCCCTTTTCCCTGTCCTTTTAATTATGGTCGTGTAGAAGGGTACATGGGAAATGATGGAGACCCACTTGATGCGATATTATTAGGAAAAAGACTTCCATATAATAGTCGCCATCACGTTCCAGTTATTGGTGTAGTTCGATTTATGGATGCTGGAGAAGAAGATCACAAATGGATCTTTTCTCATTCTACTCCATCGGGCTCCGATGCAAGAAACCTACGAATTTTCTTTACAATCTATGCGCAAATCAAGAACCTTACACGATTGCTACACTTCAAAGATTGCTCATCTCGTCTTTTGTGCATAGATTGGAACACAAAAGAAATAGATACCCACTAGTTTATCAGGAGAGGATATGGCTCTTTTTGGCTTACGAAGCAAAGTAAAGACATTGATTAAAGATGCACTACAACTCAATGAAGAAGAAGTTGTTCAAAATATACAAGTAGAAACTCCTGTTGAACCGACTTATCAGCCTCCAAAAGAAGAGGTTCCTCTCAAAGAGGAGGAACCGGTCGTTGAGAAAGTACATGTTGAAGAGGAAATTGTAGCAACAGAAGAAACGACAACTCAGTCTGTACAACCTGCTGCAGGTCGAGAGCTTACTCCAGAAAATGTTCAAGAGATCCTTGATGATGATGTTCGACCTGCACTTCAAATGGATGGAGGCGATATTGAACTTGTGAAAGTAGAAAATGAAAATATTTATGTACGTCTCGTCGGTGCTTGTAGTACTTGTCCTTCTTCTGTGATGACCATGCGTATGGGAGTAGAGAATTTACTTCGAGAAGAATTTCCTTCTCTAAATGAACTTGTCGAAGTCACAGATGAGGCTCAAGAATCATAAGACTGATCCCAAAAAACAGGGCATTGTTGTAGTGTAATCCATCCTTGTGCAATCCATTCTTCTATTGGGTGAGAGATATCAACGCTGCCAACATACAGGTGGCGTATATCTCCTCCATTTTGGAGCCAGTTCTTTACACGAACATAGCCACTTAGATATACACTGTCTTTTGCATATACGCCTGGAAGTTCTGGACAGATAAGACCTCTTTTTATTCTTAGGCATATCACCCAAGACATACGAGGCCCGACCCGTATTTTAAGCTGCTCATAAAGTTCTCTAAAGCCCAAGTGTCGCGCCTGATCAATGGCCCATACAAGATGCGTTTGATCTGCAAGGGTGTTTTTTGCGAGTAGATTGGTTTTTTCTTCAGCAAGCATAGCCAATCCTTCTTCGGTCAAGATTGACGTTGGAAGTCCTGTTTGAAACATTCGTAATGGCTGTTTTGCTCCATTGATACTTCTCAGAGCATGAACATCGATTTCATGAGTGACCAAACGAGGAAGGTCATTTTGATAAAATCGCGCTCCTTTTTGAATAAATATTTTTTTCTGAGCACTTTGGACGAGAACCCGTGCACTCATACATGAGTCAAAAACGACATCCCAATCTAGTTGTCCTCTCTGATGAAGAGCTTGTTTTAGATAAGAACGCAGCTGTTTCGCTGTTATATTTCTTCGAGTTGGATACGGTTGCTGCTTTGAAAAACGAAGCTTGAGAAGTTGCTCATCTGGGAGCCAACCTTGTGCCTGTGCCAACAAATGAAAGGCTTGAGCTGTACGATCGCGAAGCGCACGGATGAGGAGCCGAGTTTGTTCTATTTTGTGAGTAAGCAAAAGTCCAAAATTATGATCTTCAATGTTAGGAATAGAATCAAGTGATCTCAAAAGATCATCGGCCTGTAAAAACGGAACATACGAAAAGGGTGGGACTCGCTCTCCTCTCATAAATGCAGAGTAGGCTTGCGAGATATTTGTAGGGTTGAGATATGTAGATGAAGAGAAAGACGAGATGATCTTGTGCAACTGCTGATCAATGGCAAAAAGTAGAGGAAGCATGAATTATGAGTTGTTTGAGGAAAAACTTCTTGTGAAGAGATCCTCTATCGCTTTTTTACCTTCAGGCTGTAAAAATCTTGTTCCAGTACCTGTAAAATCTGTACTGGTGATGATTGGAATTTGAGGAATCCATTGGATTTTGTCCCAAAAGAACCATGTGTTTTTTTCTTGATCAAAGACCCAAACCGGTTTGTTCCATCTTTGAGCCAGTTCAACAGACCATCCTGTTCCACCATGTACAGTATTGTCTTCTTGGATGGTTCCTACGACAAAAACTTGCTGTGCAGAATTTACCATGTGCCAAATAAGCTGAAGAACCTTCTTCAGTTGAGGTGTTTTATTCCACGATCGTTTGAGCTTTCTGGAAACATAATTTAGACTAACGGTTCCACGAGAAAGTTCTGTTTCGTCTAGGTTTATCGATCCGTTGGTTCTATTTTGTATATGTCCTGAAAAGCAATAGTGAATTTCTTTGATCCCCCACTTGTTGGCTTGTAGACCAAAGATCTCTTCAGAGCCTGCGGCTCCACTTGCATATAGCGTGCGTTGATTAGATGGATTGCGTACTATACGTTCATAAATTCTGCGGTCGTGTATATTAATATAGAGTTGTCCATGAGATGTGTCCGTATGGATTTCTATGGTTTCACCCACAGCGATGAGCTGAGTTATAGGAAACGAAGTCTCCTCTAATCCAGATGAAGAAAGATATACAGACACATCTTCTTGACAAAGCACCTTCCATGTCGAGCTATTAAGTGAGGATGCATCCTCAATAATGATAAGTTTAGGAACAAAAGAAAGAAGAGTTTTGTATCCATCAACAATCGAAATGATCTCATCGGGATGAAAAGCATCTCCTATTCTTGAATGTAGCAATCGATGTTGAGAAGAAACATTGTGTGGATAATAATCGTAGTGCTTTTTGATGGCTTGTTGGTTTGTGTTGGAGATGTGGAGGACTTTTTCTCCCCTGTACAAATACGAAAGAGCAAGTTCAGTCAAGAAGATACTCTTGCCTGAACCTGCTCTACCACGAACCACCAAAGGACTGTCACAAGTGTGATGAGCAAAGAGTGAGTGCTCTTTGCTCAAGGGTGTATTCGTATCCATCGGCGTACTAGCTATTCGCTTTTTCTTCAAGGTGCTTTTTGATCAGATCTGCTTGTACTCCTTTGGGGGCAGGGAGGAAGCGAGAGAATTCCATCGTGAATTCTGCTTTTCCTTGCGTAGAAGATCGAAGTACAGTCGCATATCCAAACATTTCACTGAGTGGAACCTCAGCATCAATTACCGCATATCCATCTTCTTCAGACATTCCTAGGATTTGTGCTCGTCGCTGATTCAAGGTTCCGATGATGGGTCCTTGGAATTCATTTGGACCTTCCACGGAAACCTTCATAACAGGTTCAAGGATGATGGGCTTGGCATCTTGGTAGATGGTACGCCATGCTCCACGAGCCGCGGCTTGGAATGCATTGTCAGAGGAATCTACAGGGTGGTATTGACCATCGTTGATACACACACGGATATTCACTACAGGAGCTTCAATCAAACGACCTTTTTCCAAAGAAGCTTTGAATCCTTTGTCACAAGAAGGAATGAATTCACGAGGAATAACACCACCCTTGATTTGATCGAGAAACTCGTAGTTTGGAGAACCTTCTTCCATGATGGGTTCAATGTATCCTGCAACACGACCATATTGACCAGAACCACCTGTTTGTTTCTTGTGTGTATAGTTGAATGTTGCTTTTGATGTAATGGTTTCACGATAGGAAACACGAGGAGGAGAAGTAACCACTTCAGCTTTGTACTCACGCTTCATACGCTCAATATATACATCCAAGTGAAGTTCACCCATACCAGCAATGATGGTTTCATTGGTTTCTGGATCTTGGCTTACGCGGAATGTAGGATCTTCTTTACGGAAACGCTGAAGAGCTTTGGACATATTTGCTTGTGACTTTGAATTTGCTGGTTCAATCGCCATGGAGATAACAGGTTCTGGAACGTGGATAGAGCTCATGATCCAACCAGAGTTTCCATCGGTGAATGTGTCACCAGAGAAGCAATCTACACCGAACAATGCAACGATATCACCAGCGCTGGCTTTGTCGATATCTTCCATTTCGTTGGAGTGCATACGAACAAGACGTCCAACTTTTACTTTGTTTCCACTACGTGCATTCCAGATTGTTGCTCCTTTTTCAAGGGTTCCACGATATACACGGAGGTAGGTAAGTTGTCCATAACGTCCATCTTCAAGTTTGAACGCAAGCCCGAGAAGACCGCCCTCAGAAGTTGATTCTACAACATGCTTTACAGATTCGTCTTTTGCTTCCATCGCCTCATTAAGAACGTCGGTAGGACATGGGAGCCAGTGCTGTACAGCGTCTAGAAGAGGTTGTACACCCTTGTTTTTGTATGCAGAGCCCATCATGACAGGGCAAAGCTTGAGTGCGATGGTCGATTCACGGATTGCACGATGAACCATCGTTGAAGAAACCTTTTCTCCTCCTTCTCCTTCTTCCATGAAGGCTTCGAGAAATGCATCTCCAAACTCTTCTTCAAGATCTGAATTACTGACAATGTCAAGCATGATTTCACGGTACTCTTCTGCTTGCTCTTGAAGTTCTGCAGGGATTTCTTCTACGCGAACGTCTTCGCCTTTTTCGCCATCGAAGTAGTATGCTTTCATTTCGACAAGATCGATTGCACCAACATGCTCATCAGCAAGTCCAATGGGGATTTGAACCATAACAGAGTTGAGGTTTAGCTTATCGCGAAGCTGGTCGCATACTTTGAAGGGGTTGGCACCTTGACGATCGCACTTATTGACGAATGCGATACGAGGAACATTGTAGCGACGCATCTGACGGTCAACAGTAATAGATTGAGATTGAACACCTGCAACTGAACAGAGAACAAGAATAGCTCCGTCAAGTACACGAAGAGCGCGCTCTACTTCGATGGTGAAGTCAACGTGTCCCGGGGTGTCAATAATATTGATGTGTGTATCGCCCCAAGCACAGTGTGTCGCAGCAGACTGAATGGTAATACCACGCTCTTTCTCAAGCTCCATGGAGTCCATTTTTGCACCGACACCATCTTTACCACGAACGTCATGGATGGCGTGAATACGACCTGTGTAAAAAAGGATGCGCTCTGTGAGGGTTGTTTTACCCGAATCAATGTGGGCACTAATTCCAATGTTGCGTAATTTGTCGAGATTGGTGGTCACGATGGACTCCTGAAAATTGTAAATGAAAAAATATATTTGTTTGGTCTCTTTTGATCAAAAGAAATCGGTTCCTTTAAAAAGAGTGCCAGAAACTAACATGAAGACCGTTCCTTTTCCAAAATAAAATATTGTTTTTTCTATGTCTTTTGCATGCGTTATACTGTTCAAAATGCATTCTAAGCATTGATAGACACGTTGTGACAAATGGGTGAATAATGTCAGTTCGATTCTTTTTTATTTGTGCCGGAGTATCTACACTCGCTTTTTTTCATGCACATCAAGCAGAAGCTTCTCGCAAAGCTGATATTATTCGTCGTCTTCATGAGCAAGATCGGTTTGAAGAGGGGGAAAAGTATTGTGATAAATGGCTTGCGGTAGAGTCTCCACCAGAAGGTTTACGAGAACAATGTGCTGAGATCTTTTATCGTGCTGTTGATGCAACTTCTTCTCAAGCTTGGAATGATTTTCGCGAAAAGTGGGAAGGTACCACTGCAGCCAAGAAAGCACAAAACCCGTATGTAGAGCTCATGATTCAAGAATTGAATGGAGAGGGAAGCAAGAAAGAGTATGAAGAGCTAGAAGCGCTGGCATTGGATCCAGAGATTAAACAGCGTTGTGTTTCTGCAGGTGTAGCCAGTGCATTGAAACAAGTTTCATCCGCAAGTGAAGCCAAAGAACTTGCGTTGGAATTGGATGGGAAAGAAGAATTGTATGTTTTGTTTGAGAAGTTTCCTCTGGTATTCTTTGATGTTACGACACAAACAAACAAGATTACGGTTCAGCAAAATCTAGAATCAACATTAGAAAATCCCTCTGCTACATGGGCCAGGAAGTGCCAGGAAGAAGAACCTGTTGCCTGGGACATTGTTGTAAAGGAACAGCTGATTAAGGAAGGTATTTCGAAGGAGCAAGTGATGAACAGGCTCCAAAATAGTAAAAAGATGGAAACATTATTTTCACTATGTCCCCTCATGGATCAAGAGGATGAATGTCAGATAGGAGTGACATTAAAGTCCAACAAGCATACTGCATTTATTCCACAAGCTTGGGATACAGAGTGCTCTAGTCAACCTGTCCTAATGACATTTACAAAACGTAGATTAAGGGCTTTGTCCGTACAAGAAGAGCATCTGATAGAGCTTGTAAATCCGCTGTATGGTGAAGAGAGAATACGAGGAAATCTTCAAGTTTTCACGAAGTTAAAGAAAAAACCATTTCTATATGAGAATAGTCTCTATTCGCAGCATAATAATGCATTTGTCGTTTTTCCACTTGATGGGAATCCTCCATTCATAAGTGAAAAGCCTCCGGGAACATGGAAGCTTATGATGGGTAAAAAGATCAAAGGAGCAAATATTCCAGCCTCATGGACCGTTGAAAATAAAGAAGGAATAGAGGTAGATCTCGGAGAAACAGAGAGAAACCTTCCCAGCGGTGCATTGGTCATGTTCTCTCCTCATGCAAGTGATTTTCTTGGTTTGAGTCGTATCGTCCCTGTTTCGCTTGAGCCTCCTCTTGTAGAATGGAATAGACAAAAGCGACCTCGAGGATCCGTAGTCTTAGATGTAGAGGCTCTTTCTCCTTCCGGAGTCAATAGCGCAAGTAAGCAAGTTTTTGCAGCTGGTTTTGGTAGTGCAGATATTGAGGTGTATGATGGTTGGAGTCTTGATATAGATCGAGATGATGAAGAAGAACGAATCCTGAGATTAAGTATCGGAGAGAAAGAAGCCCTTGCCGTCTTGGATTATGACAACGAGTCAGGTCCCAAGACATATATTTTTGAGACGAATCACGCGATTCACGGAAGTACTCGTGCTCCTGTTCCTCAAGCTTTTGAACAAGATGACAAAACCATCTTATACTGGACTGGTCGAGAAGGGCAACTCCGATATATAGAGTGGGTTTTTGCACTGGGTACAGGGTATGAAATGGGGCACAAAGAGTTTTAACGATCTGTAAGCAAACAGATATCGATCCCTCCCCATTCGTCAAATGACGTGCAGCCATAACCCAAACTAGAGATAAGTCCCTTTGTTTGTTGTTTTTGGGCTGAACTTAGTTGTGTATGATCCAAGAGGATGTAGCGCAGTCCTTGTTTGATCAAAAGTTGTAGTTCGACCTTATTCAATGCGCCGCCGTCAAACTGCCATCGTCTTCCTTCTTTTGGAATGAGTGTTGCTAGTTTGGTGTAATGATGGACAGGACGGTCGATCTGGGTTTGAAACCACAATCTTGCTTGTGTATTGGAGAAGGAAGTGTTTGTTCGGAGATACTGATGACTTGTGGTTTTTCGCCCTTCTTGTTCTTGTGGAAAAACAAGAACAGCACCTGGATTTGTATCCTGTTGGATGGTTTGTGCGAACAATGGAGTTTTGGGGAGCCAAAGTAGAGGGTATCGAATGAGTGCATCTTGAGCCGACCACAATAAAGCAACGATATACAAGATTCCAGCGATTTTTGAGGAGGTGGGAGATAATCGTTTGGTTTTTACGTCTTCCCATGAATATGCAATGGTGACAATCATCATGAGCGTCATCGGAGCAGCAAATCGACGAAGATTTTGAACGAAATGTCCCAAAGGTCCATCAGTCCACCATGACATCCATGATGATTGCGTTGCAATACCTAAAAAGAAGACAGCAATGAAACTGCTCCAATAGTTTTTTCGAAAAGAAAAGATGGTTGCGCCGGCAAAGAGAATCCAAACGATCAGAGGGGGGGCGGAGATAAAGGGATCTGGCATACCTGGAGGAGGAGGGGGAGGAGAAATACCGGGAATGAGAGCCCATAATTCAGCTGTGCCCATGATGACACGAAAGTCACCCCCTGCTTGCATTTGTGAAGAAGATAGTTTCTCAAGAGCTGGAGCGATAATTTGATATACCCCATAAGAGAGCCCAAAAAGAACTATTGCAGAAAAGATAGCACCAAAGAAACCCTTTTTTGAACGGGTGTGTGCAGCGACAATAAATAAGGCTGCCAATGCTGCTGCACTACCGTAATATCCACATTCTAGTGTTAGGATGATGTATAGGAGTGCCGATAATGGGGCATATATCCATTTCCCTTTACAGGTGGTTATGAGAGTGGCGAAAAATAAAGGCACCCAGCCTAGAGTTTGATACTCGTAGACACCGCTGCTGAGTGTTTCTGCTAGCATTGGAGTGGCGGAAAGAAATATACCCAAAAGAAATGATGTTTCTTTTGAGAAGGAAAGAACTCGTCCCAATACAAATCCACCAAAGACACATAAGAGGCTGTGTAGAAAAACAAGCACAGATAATGCGTGTGCAGCACCAAATAAAAGGGTGTATGGAGAGATTATCCATAATGATATAGGTGGAAGGGGGAGCAAGCTTGCTCCTGTAGGCCAATTACACAAAATAGTATCCAGTGGTGTTGAATCATGTGCCATGAACCAAGCCGACCAATGGCCTCGGATGGTATCTCCTTGTTCAGAACCCGGGATCGCACGTCCAAAAGAGAGCAATCCTGGGCGGTGAAGAATCATACACCAAACGAAAGAGATACCAATCCAGTGTTTCATGGCCTCCGTTCCTTGTGAAGATAGGCCAGAGTCTGAATGGATTGCATACAATGTTCTGCTATCTTTTGATGATTTTCTGAGGTGGGCTCTGTCTTGAGCAATTCTGGGCATTGTGGAGGCGGACCAAAATAGACATCGATAGGTGTGTTTTTTGCTGAAAACCAGTTGCACCAAAATTCTCTGAGAAGATTGTTGGTAATGCCTCGAATGTATACAGGTAGAACGATTGCTTCTGGATATAGCCGGTAGACTTCTCCAACTCCTTTTTTGGGGGAGAGAAGAGAGTGTGGATCACTGGATTTATTGCGGGTTCCTTCTGGATGAAATCCAACAAGGGTTCCTTGCGATTGCAATTCTTCAACGACACGCTGAATAGAATACCGATTGAAACTTCTTTTTGAGGATTCTCTCATGATGGGAGGGAACATAGAATATCCTCCCATAAAGAAACAAAATGGAATTCCAATCCATGAAGTGTAAAAAAAAGTAGATCGGACCGGAAAGAAGATTCTCTTGGGTAATTTTGTTTTGTTGAATGTGACCCACGATATGACAAAAAAATCAAAAAATGTGCGATGGTTACAAATCATAATAATGCGAGAATCTTCATTGTATTGCTCAAGGTTCTCCATTCCATGGATATGAAGACGGCGAGATAATCCAAACCATATCAAGATATTCATCATGGTGTAATTCCACCATGTGAGAGGTACTTTAAGATTTTGGTTACAA
This sequence comes from Deltaproteobacteria bacterium, assembly GCA_002683315.1. GTDB lineage: Bacteria > Myxococcota_A > UBA796 > UBA796 > UBA796. Next base: position 9,429 of record NYTD01000262.1, read on the forward strand.
AAATCTGCAATTCGGTATGCTGTTTTTTCTACCAATGTGAGTGAGCGTAATTGCTCTTGACTAGGTTGTTGAATCATAAATTGAGCTTGTAATGAGAGATGAGAAAATAGCGATGAGATAACGGATACAGATTATGGAAGTCCTTTCATTTTTCGAAAGAACATCCCTATTTTATGGTAAAAAGGAGTTGTGCTTGATTCTTCTTTGGGTTGATATGTATCTGTAAGAAAAGGTATATACATGGTTCTTCGAAATGATGCTTCTCCCATATGTGGAGATTGTTGTACTCGGTGCCAAAGACGGCCATCATGTAACGTTAGATCTCCTGCTTTTGTTTCGACTGCGACTTCTTTTTTGTCCGCTCGATGATAGACAAAATATGGTTTTCGAAAGCACATTGAGAAGAATCCTTGATTGTGAGTCCCTGGGAGTAATCGGAGACCACCATTGCTTTTGGGACAATCGGAGAGATGAATACCGACGTTGAGCATCTGTTTGGGCATGCGCAAATAAAACAAATCTCTTAGACCGTCTGTATGCCATCCCAGTTTTGGATATGCGCTTTTAGGAGTATTGAAGTACGTGTTTACCACACATCCATCTTTTTCATTATGCCCTATTCTTGTTTCTTCTCCGATAAGTCTACGGATTGGTTCAAAACGAGGCTCATCAAGAAAGTCATGAATGGCAGAAGAGAATAATGAAGTAAAGGGAAGTCTTTGTATTGATGTTCCTCCATTGAAATGATGTCCGCGAAATAGTGGAATACCTTTCACTTCGTTACGATCTTCGGTTACAAACTCATGTGTTATGCGATCAATCTCTGAATTGATGGTCTGTACCTCTTCTTTTGCGGCAAAAGATCCAAAGATAAGAAATCCATGGCGATCGAGGAACGATTTTTGAAGTGGGGTAATCTCTGATCCGAGCGTAAATCTTGTGTCA
>NYTD01000263.1 GCA_002683315.1 Deltaproteobacteria bacterium
ATGGTGGTTTTGGAGAATACAGTCTTCAAAATAGATGGCTACATCTAACCGCTCGAAATCTTGACACGGGAACCATCACCCATCGTAGAGCATTTATAAATAGCGCAGAAGAACCATTTACCGATATCGATGCGCATCTAGATACAGATGAGCTCCTTCACACCATGGGATGCGTCGAAGAGGATGGCGCCATTGGATTTCAATATGCGATGAACCCCTCTGCGGATTTTTTCCCTTCCGCAAACAATACCGTAACCGCTGTTTTAAAACTAGAGACTTCTATTCCTGAGATGCGATACAGCAAGTGTAAGTTTTATGGATACTATGAACCTGAAGCTACTTTTGTTGGTGTCAAGAATAGTCAGATCGACTTGTACGATTTCACGCTTCCAACAAACAGTACTCCGCCTGTCTTTACATTCGACAGCACCCTTGATATTCAAGATGTCCAAGATATTCTGGTATTCTCAGAGGAAGAGCTCTCTATCCTTTATACAACCTCTACAGGCATTGGATTATACGATGCCGGAATGGATCTGACCATCAAAGACGGCGTTGTCATCTCTTCTGTTCGTGCACAACAATTCGACAATCAATTTCTCATTGGATTTGTGGACAATGCTGGAGAAGCGGGTCTGATTCACTATGATATAGACACGCAATCAGTATATGAATTCACGTTAACCACATCCTTTACTCCTACAGAAGTTCAGCCTTGGCGTATACCTGAAACAGATCAGCTGGTTGTCGTGGCAATCGGTCAGCAAAATTTAGCATATGGGTACGCGGGACTTACCTTTCCCTAAGGACACTTGCCCTCAAATACCCACCATTTCTCATTATTAATAGAGGGAATCTCTTGGGTTTTGCGCCATTGATTGGGATGAAAAAGATCAGATAAAACAACATATCCTGACGTTTTTTCTGATGTTACAAGCATAAAATCCTCTTCACACCGCATCTGATGTAGCACTTGTGCTGGTGGAGCATTCTTCCAATTTAACGGCAGTGCTTTACTGTATGCCATCGCATTATCGGTGACAAACACTTGTTTATTCTGCATTGTTGGATTCTGACGAGCATACTGCATCACGGGGATCAAACGTTCTGTAATACAGCTTCCTATTTCCCAAGGCATGGCCCAAAAAAATGGTTGTCCTCGCAGAATCGCAATTCCCACACCAATACCGACACCTAAGCACCCTACAGCATGCCATGATTTCCAAGATGAGGGCCAACCTTCTTTGGACAACGATGATGCATTGGGGAGAAGATAAAAACACACCCATGCAAAAAGAGCGGCTGCCGGAACTTCTAAAAAAGAAAGGTGATACGGTTCTATCAAAAGAAGAGCAAACAAGGGAACAGCTGGAAGTATGTGAAGAACCGTCCACAAAAGAGCTGTCCCATTACATTTCCTATCCGTAAAACGTGCAATGATTAGAGCCAGAGGAATCAAAGCCAATCCGATAAGTACATGAACACCGATTTCATTGGTCAATCGAATCCACGCCTTGTATCCCAAGTCCCAATAGCCGATTGGAGATTGAAAGGTTGTTTCAATATTACCCCAATTCAGCAGTACTTGACTTTTACCCAAAAAGGTCTCTTCTCCATGAAGGAGCTGTAGATCTGACAAAAGCTCTTGATACTTATGTCCATGAGTCCAAATCATCATCTGCCACCAGTACAATACACCCAAAAGAGGTGCTGAACCCATCGCAAAACACAGAACTCGTGAACTGCGTTTTATCAAGCCTTTTGGAGAGGAGTACAGCAAAAAGAAAAGAGACAAAAAGGGAAAGAAGAACCCCTGCTCTTTGCATAATGGAAGCAGACTAGAAAGTACACCCAAAAGAATCCAAGACCACCACTTTGGGGAGCGTGCAAGAGAGAATCCAAAGAACAGGTGCAGCGCGACAAGTGCATTGAAAGGTATCTGTGCTGTCACAGATACAACGAGGGCTGCATAACTATGTGACCACAGTAAAAATATAATCGATAGAATTGCAGCGCGTGTGTTGTACATACGTATCGGCCATGCAAAGCAGCAGGCAATGCAAACCACCCATGCTATCCTCGTACTTACCAAGATTGCATCCAGTGCAGGAAAACCATGATTCATCCACAACGATGAAAGAAATAACATCAATAATGGCCTGTCTCGCTGTGCGGCATCTTCATAATCTCCAAGGAAGACACTATTGGTGGCTTCTTTCCACTGATCTACATCTACATGACAGTGAAAATTATAAATATCTGCAAAAAGATGTTGTATCCAAAGATACAACAGCAACGTGATAACGCCGAAACCAATCCACTTCTTATGCATAAACCTTTGTACTACTTACGATTTTGGTATTTTTTATGATATATCTCAAAGCCAGATATATCTCTAACAAATTATTCTGGTTCTGGGATGCGATGTTTTTCACCACCCTTTGAACCTCGCAATTCCATCTCAGAGATAAGAATCGCTGGAGCAGACCAACTTGTTCCGTATCCAACAAATTGATTGTTGGCGCGAAAATCCGATGGAGGAGCATCAATCATGTGAATCCATGAACTTTGTGGACCAGCCATGACGATGTCTCGTAATATCCGACGGTCAACACCAAAAAATTCTCCAGAACGAACAGCCTCTTCGGTTCCATTTTCATAAAGACGTACCATTTCCAATGGTTTAGAAAGCCCTGAGAGAGGAGAGTCTCCGGAGAAAGCAATCTCTAGTGAATCGTCAAGCTCTAGTGGAGTCAATACGCGCACCACAAGAACATATTTATTTCCGGCTTGACGACTCATTTTGATAGCTTTTTTACGTATTTTCGCCATCTTGTATCGTTTGGGAGGAGTGACCAAAACATTGCTCGGCATCGCTGTCGTTCGAGAGGTAAACCCTCCTCTGCCATGTCCTGTACTTTTGGTTTTGCCTTTACGAGGAGTACGACTCATCAACAGATCATGTACAACTCCCTTTTTGATCAGTGTCATGTTTTGTGCTTTCACACCTTCATAATCGAATTGATAGCTACCCAACAGTCCTTGTTTTTGTGGAAGATCTTCTACGTTCCAATTTCCATCAAAGATTCTACGCCCTTCTCTGGCTGCAGAAACTGGAGACGTGCCTCCCCATTCATTGGGAGCCTCACTTTTTGGAGGAGAACCTGAAATCTGTTTGGGGAGCAGTTGACGAAAGAATTCTGCCGCAGCGGCTGGTTCAAAAAGAACGGGTCCAAGATAATCTTCTTCAACTGGTGCTTTTTGTAATTCCAAAAGCCAATCTTTCAGTCGCGTCATCTCTTGTCGAACACCTTCTTCTGTGGGAAATTCTCGTGGCGAAGGGGCGACCCACCATCGATGTCCGACAACATCTGATCCATCCGCAGTTTTTCGCACGCCGTGCAGATGTAATACCGAGTATCTCTCTGTTTTTTGGATATCTGATTTCTCAGTGGAGAGAAAATGTATGTCCCTTTTGCGATCCATGACAGATACATTCAAATCTTCCCATCCTTTGGGCGAATATCGGCTCAATCGAGTCACAAGAGGAGATAGGTCTCGAAGTTCAATGGAACGACTTCGATTGTCTTGCTCTACTTTGATGGGTAAAAAATCGATCCCAATATGCGTATCAAGATTAGAGTACGCAGCCTTTTTTTCTGAAAATTCTTCGATGGCACCTTTATAGGCTTGATCGCAGAGAAGCCATAATTTTTTCTGATAGAGTGCTGGAGAAGCATCACTGGGAAGAAGAGTTCCTGTTTTCGAAGTAGCAAATCCCCCATCAAAATTTCGATTGTCAAAAACAGAACTTCCAACGCGAAGATCGACATACAAACGATTTTTTTGAGAATTGATATTCTCCATTAGTGCTCCGAACCGAGCTTTTGCATAGGACACTTCATCAGAAACCGTATAGGCACCAATATAGTACGGACGCTCCTGATTGGGAAGCCCTAGCTCACTTAGGTTTCGCTCTAGCTCTTCTTGAATCACGGTTGTATGATTCTTCTCTTCTGCCCACAAAAGACTGCATAATAACAAGATCATTGTACACCTCGTGGTGCTTCAATAATGGGAGGTAGATCGACATCTTTTTCTTTTCTTTGCACTTCAACTTCTTTGATCAACATGTCTGGTGCAATCGCCGATACGGGAACGTATCCACTTTCAGCACCACAAATACCATTAAAAACCTGCGTTGAGTTACTTGCTTGCATGATTCTACCAAATGTCAACAATGGTGTTCCGATTAGATCCACTCCGCGTACCAACTCATCTGGACGCTCTTGTGCATACACTTTCCACACCGTTACTGGCTGTACACTATAGGAGTTCGGAGAGTTTCGTCCTGTAAAAGTAAATCCTCCCGATATATCGTCAAAAATCAATCCAAAAGGTTTTCCTTGTTCTTGAATTTCTTTTTTCAGTGATTGACGAAGTTCTTCGTATGAAACGGTTGTACTTGCAGAAATGATCAGATTCCCTTGACGCGCAACCACAGCCTCACCGGGCTCTCTCCGTCCATGTCCATTGCTCTGCGAAAATCCCTCAATGGGTGCTCGGCTCATAACAAAGGCTTTTAGGATACCATCTTCAACAATGGAAACATCTTGACCTTTACTCCCCTCATCATCATACCGATAATATCCATTTAAATCGACGTCGTTCCACTGTGAAAGAGAAGGATTATCAGAGATAGATATAAATGTTGGAACAATCTCTTCCCCTACTTTTCCCGCAAGAGTCTGCCCTTCTTGTTCATCTTTTTGACGATGTCCCTCAATACGATGCCCCAAAATCTCGTGAAAGAATACAGCCGCCGCCCGTCCTCGTAAAATGGCGGGACCAACATACGGCTCTACGACAGGTGCCGCGCGAAGCGCAAACAGCTTTTCTCTGCTCTTTTGTACCATGGATGCTATTTTTTCGGTGGTTGGTAGACGGTCTAGAGAGTGTGCATCAACATAATCATAGACTTGTATATCCATGCCATCATCAGCTTTTGTTCGTGCATACACGCTTAGTCGATAGTGAATCCGTTGATTTCGTATGCGAGTTCCCTCAGTATTAAGAATGTAGGAATCGACCCGCTCCACGTGAAGTCGAAGGCCTGATGACAAAATTTCTACCCCTTCCGCAAGGTCAATAGAGTGGTTCTTTAACTCTCTTGTCCAGTATTGTCTCTGCTCGGGGGTGAGATGATGATCATGGAGCGGCAACAATTCCTTTTGTGCGGGGTACAAAGAAAAATCGGCGCTTTTGTCTTCCATTTCAACTTTGATGGCATCATTGGAGCGAAGTTTTGTCAACCGACGGAGAGAATGTCGGTAGGCACGGTCAAATTCTTGCCACAGTATGGATTGGATTGCTTGCTGCTTATCTTCAATAGGGAGCCAGGTACCAAAATGCACATCTTCTCCAAAGAGTGACGAGTCTCGCAGTGGATGGGTGTTATCAAAGGAAATATCTCCGACACGAACGTCTATATCCGCATACCGCTGGTGACTGTCTTCTATCGGAAATGCTCCTCCATCTTCGACGCGGATGATCTCTTCAAATGAATCACTAATGTTTAGGCCTACCCAATATGCAGGTTCTTCTTGAGCAAAGAGAAACTTCTGTGTGCGATTCAACTCCTCCTGTGCAATACGCATCAGATTGTCGGCTTTTGCTGTTGGGATTCCCACAAACAATAAAATCAATCCAAACACTACGTTTCTCCTCATGCTACAAGTGACCGTTTACATCCCACTCCTTTGAGAGTGACACGTCATACGCTATTTCTTTCCAAACAAACCACCAAAAAAACCTTTTTTCTTTTCCGGTTCAGCAGCTTTTTCTTTTGGTGATGACTTTTTGGGTCCTCCACCCATAATTCGCTTAAGCTCACGCACAGCATCTGAATTAGATGGATTGATTCGAAGTGCTTGCTTGAGTGCGCGCTTTGCTTTTTCCGGCTCATTGTTTTCGCGGTACGCTCGTCCCACCAGCATCCAAGCACTATCAAGTTTTCTCTCTTGGCCCTGGTTGAGTTCAATCACCTCTTTTATATCGTCGATTCCACGCAATGCAGCTTCTTTGTTGGAGTTTTTCGCTGAGTGAAAGGTGGTAAACCCTAGATATGCACGAAACTCAAGCTCATTGGGGCATGCTTCAACTGCCTTTTGGAAGTTGATGTGCGCCTGTGGAATACGACCTTGGTTAAAGAGCGCCATACCTCTTTTGAAATCTTCTTCTGCTGCCCAATAGGCCTGCAATTCTTCCATGGCTTCTTCTTCTTCGGTTTTGATGCCGTGGATTTCTTTGTCGATGTACTTTTTTCTCTCCTCATCGTTTTCAAGAATTTCCCATGCCGCGCGAATCTTATCAAAAAGCTTTGTAGAAATCTCTTGCATCTCTTCTGAAGCATCTGCATATCGGTCTGGATGAAGCATAAGAGAGAGATCACGATGCGCTTTGCGGAATCGGTCTACAGATGAGTCCCATGGACATTCCAGAACCTCAAAATGATTTTGTGCATCTTCCAATCGATCTGCAAGACGCTCCAACTTATCTGCCATCGGATGTCGATCAGGAGCAGTAGGTTCTTCCTCTTGCTCTGGCTGCTCTTCTTTGGGAATTTCTGCCTCGAGAGGATCATCGTCAAGAAGATCGTCGAGATCAAAATCAAAGATGGCTTCGTCTGGTTGATTCTCTTTGAGAAACTCCATACTCTTGGATCGCCATAGATACAACAGAGCAATCCAAGCCTTATTTTTTGAGCATTGCGCAGAGCTGACGGATGTCGAAATTTTTAGACTCTCGTTCATCTGAGCCAAAAATATTACAATCTCTTGATCCTTGAGACCCAGATCATCTGGCTTACGTGGATTGCTGTCTGCAAAGTATTCGCAGCGAGAAGCCAATTCTTCATCGGTAAGAACATCGGAAAAGGCTTCAATAAATAAGTCTGCTGTGGATAAAGATACTTTTTTGCTCGATGCTGTATCTAATTTTTCAATGGTATTGAGACGATTGTTTGCCTTTTGTAGACGACGAAGAGTTTGGGTATACAACAATTCCGGTGTTTTCGCACCGGGGAACTCCTGTTTTAGCGCTCCGCCTTGCTCACTGGGAATGTTGGATTTTGTTTGGACAATCTCTCCATCCGAAAAGAAAAACATCCAACGTTTTTTCCCTTGCCGAACATCGAGAACCCCTTCTTCTTTTGTTCCGATAAAATCCAACACTTGATCGATAAACAGCATACAGTCCCCTTTAAATTTTTAGATATCATGGCTGTAGAATTTTGTATCCATACACAACACCTAATATTGTTATTGTACCCTACTTCATGATGCAACCGGATGAGTCATGCTCTTTGTTATATTTTTATGCTTTGCGTACGCCATTCCTATACAACCCATCTCAATTGAGAAGAATACTCCTTGCTCTCCAGTGTTGTATGCTCTGCTTCCC
>NYTD01000264.1 GCA_002683315.1 Deltaproteobacteria bacterium
TTGATAAACTTTTTAAGTTTGAATGCTGAATGTGACAAGTAAGTAATTGATCATGCTTAGACCTTAGGCTCACTGAGCCTAAGTTATTACAGTAATTGAGTTTTAGATATTTTAGAGAGTTTAACTGCGAGAGTACCTCTAGATCATAAAGCTTTGAGCAATGCGTTAGGGATAATTCTTCTAAGTGATTAAGTTTTGCGATCCTATCGAGAGAGTATAGGTCTTTAAAATAATCAAGTTTTAAGGACTTTAAAGAGCTCAATCCTTGAAAGTTTTCACAATGTATTGATCTTTGCTCTGATGACCACTTGAGATTTAAGTGTATTGTTTCAAGACGTTTTAAATCTGTTAAGTCATCAAGATGGATTGGCACTTCTGTCCCAGTTATACAAAGTTCTGTGATTTGCTTGGCATTGGCTAAACCATCAATTGCCTTTAGAAGATGACAATCACTGATGTTTAAGGCTTGTAAGGTTGAGTTGGCTGCAATGCTTAGTATCAAAGCTTGATGTTCATCAAGTGGGTCAATGACATTTTGCTTGTTCATAGCCTTAACTGTTTTATGCTTTGACTTAGCTTTTAGCTTACCAACTCTGTTAAGTCTTAGCTCGTGTAAGTCATTGCTTGGAAAAGAGAGTAGACCTAGGTTTGGACAGTCATCAATCAATAAATATTGTAAGTTCTGGGCAGTTATGTTTGCCGTTTTTAGGTAAGCAAGTTTACTTAGCTTAAGTGATTCAAGCTGATTTAACATGACAAGATCATTAAGCTGATTCACCTTGAGATAGCTCATACTTAAGTTCTTAATCATGGGGTGAAACTTAACAGTTTCTAACTTTGGCAAGTCTCTCAAATTGACCGACTCGAGCTCAGTATTTGTTGATAGGTCGAGATCAATAATATGAGTATTGCAAAGATTTAAGCTTTTGAGATGGGTGAATAATCCGAACTGAATGTTAAACAAGTGAGATTTTTTAATGCTTAACTCTTTGACCATAGACAAAAAAACAGGATCTTCATCATCGAGATCAAAATAGCTATCAATTAAGCTTAGCTTTTGTAAGTTAGGCAATGGTCCTAATTGAACATGAGCTAATCGGCAGCCATTTAAACTTAATTCTTGAATGGCAGGACTGTTTTGAATTGTACAGTGCGAATACTTTATATTTTCTGCGCTCAGACTGTTTAGTTTAGGGCAGTCTAAGATTTCAGCTGTCGCATTATATGCTTCTAATTTAAAGGCTAATTTGGTGAGTTCTGGACAGTGACTCATCTTCAACGCATGACAATGATTAATATGCACTTGGTTCAGATTGGGACAGTGTTCAATACTAAGACTCAAAGTATTATGGCCGTAGGGTACAAAGATTTCTAATGTACGTAGATGTTCAAGATGGCTAAGCTTCAGACTCACTTGTTGCATGGGATGTTTAAAACTCAGTTCTTCTAACTGATTCATCAATGAAAGCTGATCAAACCACTGCGTCAAATAATTAGTGGGACATTCCAACATATCAAAATGGAACTTTACAATGTTAGAGAACTGGCAAGAGTCTGATAAGTGAGCTTTGGGCATATTGTGTAAACTGAGTGTATGCAGTTTAGGCAAAGTCGAGATTAAGCTTAAGTCACAGGGCTTTAGACTAGATTCAAAAGCAAGTGAATCAAAACAAGATAAAAGTTGATCTTGGCTCTGTTTATCAATCCCACTATAATGAATTGTTTCAATGAGCCAAAGGCAAAAGTGGATATTTAGTCCTCTGATGGTTTTATATTGACTTAGCTCTTGAATACAGAGTTCATAAAAACCTTCTCCGAAGGTATTCGAAGCGAGTTCAAGACCTTGGATACTGATTTCAGGAATTGGAGATAGGATCAGATCTTTGAGAGAGTGAGTAAAATGCCCATTTATACACAGTTTTCTTAGGATTGCTTGGCACTGATAAGGCGAGTTCTTCTTTGATCCAATTTGCTCTTTTGAATGAGCCATTCCATATCTCATATATTCTCCTCATTTATTTAAATAGAGTTGCCCAAATAAGATAACGAAGTGACTATTCGGTTTACGACATTTAGGCTCTTTCGCTCTGTAAATAACTACAATTTCGTTATAATTGCGTGTGAGTACTATTAGGTGCTTTAGGACGGGATTATGTCTGACCGCAGAGGGTAATTGACCTAGTGAGCACGACTCGCTTCTAGCGTTAAGACAAAAACAAATGAGCGAGAACATAGAAACACCCTAAGCAAAGACTCAAGAAATACGGACAGATTCCTTAAGCTGACTACCGCATTGCATAGAGAACTGATCATTCATGACCAAGTAGCATTAAGAGTCTTGAGTGTAATGCTAACTAGATCCTAGCTATAATTTAAGAGTGCCGAGTATTTGAACCTCGTTTACACTCACTGAGATCTATCTGACTTTCAAAGTATTGCTTCATATAGGTCGATGACTTAGACCCCACAAGTTTTTTTAATTCAAACTTTATGCAAGCAACGTACTTTGTGGGCCACTTAATCATCCAAATTGATTCAGAATATTACAAGTGATGACAGACTATAATCTTCGAAGATGTTTATTCCTTGCTCTAGATTCATCACTAATCAACTTTTTGTATTAAAAGAACATATTTTCAACCTCACTCTGACGGCAGTAACCAGATGTTCTTCTCCAAGCTACCCACCCGTCTTGATTGATGGACTTGATATGTTGATTTCGCTGTTTAAATCCAGCTTAATCTGTTGCTGAAATGGCTGTATGTGCTCTTGGGTGAATGTTGATCTTATAATGAAGTTTTAGAGATTCAAGATGGTGATCGGTACACATTAACAAGAGACTATTCTTACTGCGAAGAGACGATGGGGCAAGCTCCTCAACCTGCAGTTCGCCTTCATGATGTCCTCTCTAGCGACTATGCCAACAACTGTGAAGAACTCCTTAATGAAGAGAACGTCTGTTTGCTCTATGATGGAAATCCTGTTGTCTTGGGTATGAATACAAAAAAGATATGTACCTACGATCAAGTTTTACTATCAAGTGGTATGGGTCAAAACGTTTGGCTCGGTCATTATCTGTACGTTTGCGATCATACACTTGTTCGAATGAACTTACTTGACGGAACGATTGACATTGCACCGGATGTAATTTGCAAAGGAGTATACACTCAAGATGGTAAACTGCTCGTTGATCAATATTTAGAAGAAGTCTCAAGCGACAGTAAATAACAAGTTCTAAAGTTATACGATGATTTTGTGTGCACAGTGTAATGAAGCTACAGATGTCGTTTTAGGCTTTAATGACTTTGATTCTTAGAGTACAATTAGAGTTCCCAATAATAAGGTCTATGAGATTAAAGGTGATGAGCTCTCTATTGTGAACTTTCCCTCGTTATAAGAAGCAGGACCTTCAGTCAAACTTGGGGATTTAGTGGTTATATTCATTCCAGTTTTGATGTAATCAATGAAGATACAATCGCGCTTCATGATCCGGAACAAACTATGGTTTTTACTTATGACGTAAGAACAGAAGCCCAAATCACTAGTTTATCGGTGGAGCAGGACTTTAACGAGTTACGCAGTTCGCTTGTATGCACTCGTTCAACTGACCAATGAAGTGAGAGATGACTTGTAAATAAAAACAACAGCAGCAAACCAAATAAAGAACCCAAACAAAGAAACAGCTAAATATTTGAAGCAAAAATCACGTTAAATCTTATACATTGTCAGACTATGTAAAGAAATTACGCAACAAGTCTCAATTCTTGGCGAGATGTATACCCCTGTCTTCAACCAATGAGTATATACATACCCGACCATTTACGTTTCCAATCACAATCATGGGCGGCTTACATCTAATCAAAAGATTAGTGTTGTCTAAGTCATTGATTAAATGTATTTTTACTTATGCAACAAAGCCCTAAGAAGTACATTCATTATTTTTTATAAATCTAAGATAGGGGTTAGCACTTATGGACACTCATCTAAGAAAATTAATCCTTAAGTTCGAGCTCATCATGCTCTGTTCTATAGTATTTAATTCATGTTTATCTAGTGAGTCTGTACCTAAAAGAGACATGACTGTTACCGATATGATGTGTATATGCTCCGACACTGAGTCAAACTGCAGCTGTCAAGAATCTGACCAAACAGTCACTCATCATGACGCCGGTCAACAAGACATGCATAGCTTAGATATGGATATGTTAGATGCAGATACACTCGACATGATGCGATCAGATCAATCAGCACTTGATGCTGAAGCAAGTTGTGTAGCAATCCCCGAATTGTGCGATGATTTGGATAATGACTGTGATGGTGAAGTAGACGAGGGCTCTGAAGTCACTTCTTTATACGTCCGCTTCAGCGATGATACAATCATTGATCCAGAGCATGCCAATATTGCAATTACTGATCCAGATGGAAATCAAATTGAGGGCAGTCCATTTAGCGGAGATGAACTTCGAAATGAGACGGTTGTTGTTATGGGCAGATCATTCATCATAGAGTATACTCTTAGCCAGCAAGCTCGACGCTTTAGTGGTTATAGAGTTGTTGAGATTACAGATCAAACCGGCCGAATCATTGATCTATCTTATCCCTTTGTAGTCGGAGATTCTGCTGAAGAACCGCACCCCATACCATTGAGTGATACTCAAAGTATTATTGCCACTGATTCTGATGGAGCAGGAGTAAATTGCGGATCAAATATAGGTGTATGCAAGGAGGGGGTTCTTACTTGTTTTGCCGGGCAATTAATATGTTCTGACGAAATAAGACCAGAAGCTGAAATATGTGATGGTCTAGACAATGATTGTGATGGACAAACTGATGAAGACCTTGCTCCACGGCCATGCTCTCTTGTGGATGGTGTTTGTGCATCTACTTTTCAAACCTGTAACGGAACAAATGGATGGCAAGATTGTAGTCACAGTCAATATGGAACTGATTATCAAGAAATAGAAGTCACTTGTGATTGTCTAGATAATGATTGTGACGGGATGATTGATGAGGGTAACTCTGGAGAATGGCTCTCTTGTGGCTTTGATGAATTCCGTCAAGGGAGCAATAGTGAATGCACTCTGAGAGAGTCAGCAACAGTTGCATCAGGCGAATATCACTTTGGTTCATTTACTATGCTTGATGGTCTTACTTTAACAGTGAATGCAGACTCAAGTGCAGGCCTACCATCTGATATTCCGTGTAGTACAAATGTAAGTCCGATGACCCCATATCAAGGAGGAGGTGGGTTATATCTTCACGCAGATCAGATTCATATCGGGGCAGATTCAATCATTGATGCATCTGCAGAAAACTCTTCTTTTTGTGAGAGCAATAGTAATTGGGTTGGCGTTCTTGGACCATCGGGTGGAGATATCCATCTTTTCGCTTCCTCTATATATCTTAATGGCGAATTACGAGCTCATGGAGGGACAGGTTCATCATGGAGCTCTCGATTAGGTGGTACGGCAGGGTCAATTCAAGTGTACACGGATTCACTCATATTTGGGCGTGCAGGAAAAATACTAAGCTATGGTGGACTAGTAACTAGCCGAGGAAGATTAGGCACCTCTCAAGGAGGCCCTGGTGCAGGTTTACCAAATCCCGGTGGAGTTGGCGCAGATACAGCAGGTGGAGGGAATAGTGAAAGATCACTGAGGGTCTCTGGTCTGCTGTCTTTTGAAGGCGATCTAAACACAGTAATTGAAAGTAGAGATGGCAACTTAGCCTGTGATGGATTAGTTGATTTATGGGGTGGAGCCATTTTAGCGGCTTCAGGAGTGTGTGCGGGTGAAGACATTTTTTCTGAGTCAAGCCTTATGATTGAGGTCGCCCAGACCACTCAAGACTTGCAGGGCATCTCAATAGAAGTCATCGACCTCCCTACAAGTCAGCAAATTGGCAGTTGTCGACTTAATCACTATGGACGCTGTAATCTATACAATACACTTGTTGAGGGACGTCCTTATCAAATTAAGCAGACCCTTGAAGCTGAGTATCCCTATGCAATTACAAGCGGAATTGTTAAATTACAATATGGTGATCGGATTACAGGTCATACCAGTATTGTTGAGCTTCCATGGACTGAAAGTGCGCTTCAGATGGGGATCGGATTCCAAATTGAGAGCGAGCAATGAAGCGTACAGATCTGCTATATTTATTCTTTTTGTTTGTTTTTTGGGGACCTCTTGCTTGCTTGGAGCTTCCAGATAAACGACAACTAAATAGGGGAGGATCAGCAGAGATGACTGATCTCTCGGGGTCAATGCTTATCCTTGACCAAGGCATAAGTCATGATGCCTCACTTATAGAACAGACTCTTGACCAAGAGATTGAATCTGACCTAAAAATACTCGACATGGAGAGTATGTCCGACATGGAGAGTATGTCAGACATGGACAATATATCCGACATGGAGAGCATGTCCGACATGGACAATATGTCTGACATGGGAACAGCTTGCAACACAGCTCCTCCAAACTGTGAACTTGTGCAAGGTGTTTGCGCAGGAAGCGTGAAAAGTTGCTTCAATAATCTCTGGCAGGTATGCACAAGCTTTGAATATGGAGATAATTACGAACGAGAGATTGAAACACATTGCGACTGTCTCGACAATGATTGTGACGGTTTGGTGGATGAAGATGGATTTGGTGGATATATGGACTGTGATATTTTTACTCTCCCACCTAGCCCTAACTTAGAGTGTGTATTGCGTGAGAACGCTACGGTTAACTCCAACTCATATAGATTCAAAACTTTAACTCTAGCAAGTGGTGTTAAACTTGAAGTCGAGTCAGATTCCTCAGTAGGACAAGCCGGTTCAAATAACTGTCAAGGGGGAGGTAAACTCGAAATCAATGCAGAGCATATTATTATTGAGGCCAATTCCGTATTAGAAGCGATTGTGGATGAATCAGAATGTGCACAAATAGATGACCCAAGTTACTTTGGCCCATCTGGTGGAGATCTACATCTTATCGCCGATGAGATTGAACTAAATGGAAGCATCATTGCTAATGGTGGAGCCTCTGGTAATGCGATTAGTTCCAGAGGAGGTACTGCGGGGTCAATCCAGTTGTATGCTCGCATGATCACTATTGAAAACGACAGTTTGATTAAAGCACAAGGGGGCATTGCCAATGGTCAAGGTACTGCTGGACTTGGTCCTGGCGGACCTTTTCCAAATCAAGAAAGCATTCAGCCTAACCGAGGCATTCGTCTTGCAGGACAAATTAACTTAATTTCTAACCGGACAGTTGATTCTATCTTCAGTACAAGTGGCGCTGGGACTTGTGATGGTTTAATCGACTTATGGGGGGAAGCGACTCTAGTGCGTGATAATATTTGTGGACAAATCAGTAGTGTTGCTACAGATGGAAATCTTGCCATTCAAATGAAAGTCGCCAGTGGGATACCAAACGGTATAGAGCTCAGTTTGAATGGAGGGGCATCTAGAATGCAATGTACTCTAAACTTTGCAGGTTGGTGTCAAGTTCCGATCGAATTAGATGAGGGGACACAAATTGAGTTGAGGGTAATTTCACCAGCTAACCAACTCATAGATGTCAGTAGTGGTTCAGTATTTCTCAGTTTTGGAAAACGACCCGAGGAACAAGACTTCATTTCCTTGCAGGGGGAGATGATTTGGTTAGACAGTGAAGTGCTAGATGGTGTAGTGATCACTCTGGATTAATTGATTATCAGCCAATCTTTATGGTCAAGTAAGTATGTGTTTACCAAATCTACACTGCGATTTAATGTGTTTTTTTGAAACTGCAGAGGTTTATGATAATGGTTTGTCTGAGTCATGCGCTTTCATCACCGAACATCACAA
>NYTD01000265.1 GCA_002683315.1 Deltaproteobacteria bacterium
AGCACCTATCCGGAGACCCAACAAACTTCAAGCTTCTTGGGTATTGACTGCGCGGATGATGATACCATTACGGATGTCATCCATAACGGAACGTACACAAATAACGATGTAAAGACATACCCTTTGTCTTCGACTGTTATTTCATATGCCCCTGGTGATGTCGGCGCGTACATCAATTGGTATATCGATTCTGACCGTGATTATTACGGTACGTCATTGGGTACAGGGTTTTATCTAGATATAGACGGAGACAATACTCTTTCCAGTACAGAGCAAGTTTCTACCAATATGTTTTACTTCCTCGATGAAGATGGTAGTGGCTATCTCTCAGCAGATGAGACCATTCCAATGGTGTATGGTGATACCGATGGAGATGGTGTTGCGGATCGCTGCTATACATCCTTGCCAACGATCCAAGGAGCCAATGTTAGTGATCAAGGCTTGGAGAAAGATTATCATGTGGAAGACAGCAACACCAAGTTCTACAATTACCTCCTCAATAATCAAGACTGCAATGACTTTGAAGGATTTGATGACGATAGCACAACAGGTCAAGCTCTAAGTTCCAGTGGACAAAACCCAGAGACTATTTGGTATGCAGATTTTGACAACGATGGTTTTGGCGCCGGGAGTGATCACGTAAACATCAATACATTCATGGACAAATCCATGCAGTGTTACTGTGATGATCAATGTGGTAACTGTATCTATAAAACGGCAAAAGAAGGGAATGCCAATGGTGTATGCACCTCTGATGGGAATGCTCCGTGGGGTACCACAACCGATACGTCGAATGGTAGCTGTTGGTCTTTTGCCGCAGCGATACGACAATGTGAACATCCAGGTACTGTAGAAGGAGGGGAAATTGGTGCAGGTGTTGGTGCGATTCATGATTACGCCAACAATACATATACACCTGCAGACGTGCAGTGGATGTTGACCGATACGGTTGTAGACTGTAATGATGGTCGAGCCGATGTGAATGGTGGAGACGATACCGAAGAAGTATGTGACGCAGATGATTATGATGAAGATTGTAATGGTCTTTCCGATGACTCGGATCCTGGTGTGACCAACGCGTTTACCTATTATGAAGATGCAGATGGTGATGCATATCCCAATAAAAATGTGTTTGATAAAAGCTGTGATGGGGGCTCGGCGAGTGGGTATATTTTGGTGTACCCCTATATTCCCAATCTTGTTCTTGATTCATTGGGCGTGCAAAGCGCGAATGTTGTATCCACAGAGAATCCATACTGTCTTTGCCCAGAAGGATCGTGCAGTAATAATTGTCGCATGTCCGATGATCTATCACAAAGTTGTTCTCCTGATACAGCAGACACGACATTCCTATGTGAAGCAGATGTGACGATTCCGTACGATCCAAAAGAAGATGACAGCAGCACAACGGCCGTTGATTCTTATGCAGAGGCATACTTTGATCACTTTGCTTTTGATTGTGATGATGGTGATGATCTTGTGTTCCCTAATGCCACAGAAGCATGTGACGGGGTTTTGAATGATTGTAATATCCTCTGTGGTGCAGATGGTGATCCTTCTGTATGTACCAGCTATACATTCACAATTCCCAATGATGAAATCGATCTTGACAATGATTCCTATGTTGAGTGTGGTTTCGAGGGTGGCGTATGGAGTGGTGCGAATCCTCCGAATGTGGGTGTAGATTGTGCTCCCAGCGATATTAAAGTGTTTCCAGCAGCAGAGTCAGAATGTGATGGTCAATACAACGACTGTGCACTTTGGACCCAAGCATATCGATACCCATATGATAACTGCTATTGTGATTCCGATACATGTAACGGAATATGTACAACAGATAGTGGTGATACGTGTACAGCAACACAGTACAATCATACAGTTCTCTTTAATAACAATACGGACACGTGTTACTGCGCAGGAATCGATACCAATGCAGATGGGACACTTGATGATTACGATAGTACCGATTGTCGTGATGCAAGTGGCAATGTTTGTGTGGTGACATATATTGATGCTTCTGCAGAAATTACAGATTATGCATGTAACCTTGAAGAAGGAAAGACTTTTAGTCCCGGTGCACCCGAAGATCAGGTCGACAATGATGGAGACTGTTTTGTAGACTGCTATACTGGAACCAGTTCATGGAAAGGTGGTGATTATCTTCTTGGTGATACTTGTACTGCACTACAAACAGGAGAAGATTGTGACGATGCTGATGAGTTGGTGTATCCGCTCGCAGTAGAAATCTGTGATGGTCAGTACAACAACTGCTCGGATAACAGCTATTTGGCCACAGCAGCTCCATCCGATGAACTTGATGACGATATGGATGGATATGTTGATTGTGTCGATTTTGATGATATCAATTGGACGGGCCCTCAGACTGTTAAGGGTGGACAGGACTGTGATGATGCTGATGTCTCGCGTCATCCAGGTGCAGAAGAAATTTGTGATGGTCAGTTCAATGATTGTGATAACCCGCTTCTTGATGCTTTCGTAGGTGCAACTGCAGAAGATTGCTATTGTACTGATGCCAATAAGACTTCATGTAGGACAGTGTCAGGAGATACATGTACCCCGACAGGAGATGTTGCAGAGTTGCTTTTGTCTGAAACTATCTTTGCGAGTGATGGAAGTGGGTCTGCGATATATACACATCAAGCGATTGAATGCTATTGTCCAGAGGCTTCTTGTTCTATCGATATTACAGGGGATGCTCTCTCTGATTGTTTAACTTCCACCGGCCTATATTGTAATCCGACCGATTCTGACTTGGATAATTTTGCAGATAGCTGCTTGAGCAATACAAATGGAAATAGTCTGATTCAAGGTGTTTCAGAAGACTTCTACGGTTTGAGTACATCTACAGCGACATTTTATACAGCTCCATCGAATGAGCTTGATGATGATGGAGATGATTTTGTAGAGTGTGTGTACAATCCAGATACTTGGGTAGGTAGCTCTTCGGTACGTGGCGGTGACGATTGTAATGATGTTGATGCCAACAACGGTGAATATAGCTATCCGACAGCAACAGAGCTCTGTGATGGGGTTGATAACGATTGTGATGGTATACTACTTTCAGATGAGTTGGATAGTGATACCGATGGGTATGTATCTTGTACCATAGCCTTGATCGGATGGGATGCGACTGAAAGTATTCTTGGCGGTGACGATTGCAATGATTTGGATGCTACCGTATATCCATTCGCTTCAGAGCTTTGTGATGGGCAATATAATAATTGTAAGGATTCTTCATACGATCTGGCAAGTTCTCCTGCGGATGAATTAGATAGTGATTCCGATGGGTATGTTACTTGTACAAAAGAGACAAGCACAACATGGCAAGGATCCAACACGGTTTTATATGGGGACTGTGATGATTCGGATGCCACAACATATCCGGAAGCGACAGAGCTTTGTGATGCACAGTTCAACAATTGTACGCATCCAGCAAATCCGGTATTTACCGAAGCCTTATTAGACTCTTCAGGTGCAACGTTGACCGCGTATCGTGCACATGATGAAAACTGTTTTTATCTTGATAGCGATTGTGTTTTTGATGCCAACGGCGATGGAGATATCGATACAGATTCATCAGGTCTTTTGTATGCGATTGGTCAAGATGGAAGTGCGTGCGATATCAATATTTCCGATGTGAACAGTAATGGTATTGCTGATGATTGTGAATTGGGAGGCTTCTCGGAAGTGGGGGGCGTATATACAGGAATCGTGGCAACGTGTCTTTGTGATAGTAATTGCGAAAATTGTGAAGACACCGATGGAAACATATGTGCACCAACAACCTCAGATGTTTGTGTTCCAAATCTACAAGGTTCTGCGTTGAGCTTCAGCAATTCCTCCAATACCAATAGTTATGATATGGCACGTGTAGATTGTCTTTGTCCAACCAGTGAATGTGATTTTGATAGTAGTGGAGATGGGGTTGGAGATTGCTATACACCCGAAGGTCAAGTATGTGATAGTATTGCGACGGTGAATTCTCAGAATACATTTGAGAGTTGTATCACTTCGCAAAACAATGTTGCGATGGCTTCTTTCTTCCGAGATGGAAACGGTGATCAAGAGAGTTCCCCATTCTCTGAAACAGACAAAGATGGAGACAACGTTGTAGAGTGTACAGAATTTGATCAAGCAACATATCGAGCCTCTGGAGGAAGTTTCCTCGTAACGGGGGGCTCCGATTGTGATGATAATGATGCATATGTTTATCCAGGAGCAGCAGCGATTTGTGATGGTCAATACAACGATTGTGGGAATAACAACTATTCCAATACGGGAGCCAATGAGATCTTGGATACTCCAGAAGGAGAGTATGACAATGATGGTGACGGTTGGGTAGACTGTGCGATCGGAGACTCCCCTTGGGCAGGATACTCAGAACCATTTCCATTCTATGATGAACTTCAAGCGAGCAGTGTGATTGATATTCATGCAGCTGCGAATATTTATTATCAGGAATGGACTGATAGTTCTGGAGAAAACAGATACTACTATATGAATTCTGGGTGTACCATTTGTATTGACAAGGATGGTCAGTCATGTACACCACTTCCTCTAACAGAAGCCAGTTGTGAAGCGATACCCAAAGAAGATTTATGGGATTGTAAAGATGATGATAGCACCGTATATCCTCATGCTACAGAGCTTTGTGATTCTCAATACAACGATTGCCTAGACATCAACTATACAGAAACCGGTATTCCAGATCTTGAGCAAGATCTCGATGGTGATAGTTTTTCACAGTGTGATGCAAATTCTTTTGACTGTGATGATGGTGATGCGTCTCGTTATCCAGGTGCAGAAGAGATTTGTGATGGTCAGTTCAACAACTGTAATAATCAACTCCTCGATGCTTTTGCGGGTGTTACTAGTCTAGAAGATTGTTATTGCGAGGATGAAAACGCGCAGAATTGTCTCACTCTTTCCGGAGATGTGTGTACGTCAGTGTCTTTGGTTCGTCTGGTTTCAGCAGAAACGATTACAGCAAGCGATGGTTCAGGTACAGCGACCTATACCCATCAAGAAGCAGGGTGTTATTGTCCAGATGTAGATTGTACAATAGATGTCACAGGAGATGGAGCCTCCGACTGTTTGACAGGGTCTCGAGAAGTATGCTCTCCTGAGGATGCTGATGGCAATAACATTGCGGATACTTGTTACACTTCCAATGGGGTTGTTGATGCAGTAGAGCAAGACTTTTATGACTTGGTAAGTACAACGACGAGCATTTATATCGCTCCATTTATAGAACTTGATAACGATAGTGACGGGTATGTTTCGTGTACGTATGATGCAACAACGTGGAGTGGATCCACCAATGTGATTGGTGGCAATGACTGCGATCCGGATCATGAACGAACCTATCCTGGGGCAGAGATTCTCTGTGATGGAAAGGATAATGACTGTGATGGGGTTGTTGACCCAACAGAAGTGGATGACGATCAAGATGGTTGGGTAGAATGTGTTCGTTCGGATGTGACCGTAAAATGGCTCAATGATGATTCTGAGGTCGGGTACAATGTGCATTATGGTTCATCAGGTTGTCGATGTTCTTTGGAGAAAAATGCAATACTCAACACAGAAACTTGTGATGGTATTGACTTTGATTCATGTTTGAATGCAACAAACGATGCCAAGTGTACTCCCTTGGATAGTAATAATGACTTGGTCTGTGATCCGATTATAGAAGCCCAGTATTCAGATTGTGATGATACTTCTCCAGATATTCATCCTCGAGCTGCTGAGTACGAGCTGAAGAATCTTGATTTTGATGACCCGTTGGATGCTGTGCTTGAACCATTTTCATGTATGAAAGATTCAGATGAAGACGGATATGGTGATTTTGAGCCTGTGTCCGGAGTTGAAGCCGGAAGTGATTGTAATGATGATCCCGATGCAGACGGAGATGAGGTTCATCCCTATCAAGATGAAGGGTGTGAAAGCGGAGATCAGATTGATTCGGATTGTGATGGATCGGTAAATACAGCACGTGCTCCTTATGTACTCGTTGAGCCAATCGTCAATCTATACGAAGATGAAGATGGCGATGGCTTTGGTAAAATCAATGAAGCAGCAACACCTGCTTGTCAGGTAGACGATGGCTTTGTCTCTCAAGCAGGTGATTGTGATGATTCCAAAGAGGGCGTTTATCCTGGTGCAGAAGAGATCTGCGATGGAATCGACCAAGATTGTGATGACATAACCGATGAAGCAGATTCTCTTGCTATTCCATCAGTATCGCTTTGTATTACGATGTATCGTGATGTTGATCAAGACAGCTATGGAGATTCAGCAGTATCTGAGTGTCTATGTCGTCAAGGAACAGCAGAAACAGTAGAACATGACAACTATGATTATGTCATCTATGGTGGCGATTGCTATGACTTCAATAGTGATATCAAGCCGCTAAGTTGCTCGGATGGTATCGACAACGATCAAGATGGTTATGTCGATGGTGCTGACTCCGATTGTTACAATGGTCTTCGAGAAGGGGCTATAGAAGAAGCTGATGTCAGTAGTATTGAAGAACTTTCTTCTGCTCAGCTGAGTACCTATAAAGAAGCTCCATACGAAAAGATTGATGGTCACGACAATGATTGTGATGGACGTGTTGCGGCGATAGAGCTTGACTGTGATGACGATGGTGCATTCCCGATGCTTCTTGTTCCTCCAAGTTCGCAAAATGATGGTCAATTTGAACGAGCAGCCGAAGTCGGTTTGGATGCATGTGATGGGCTTGAAAAGACCATCACATGTTGGGGTCAGAGCGTCCAGTTTCAATGTGACACCATTACAGCTGAGATCACCAACTCTGAGATTAGCTATGAGGGTTCCGGATTGTGGATGCTCAAGATTAGTGAGTCTGAAGATGGGTTTGGTAATCGGTACAACGGTGGATATAGAAATTATCTTAGTACCCCTCTTTGTTCGTCGGCTGATGACGACTGTGATGATCATCTTGCCACTCGATGTTCGGGGCAAACAGAGAGTTGTGATGGTATTGATAATGACTGCTCTTTGACGACCGCTCAAAGTCAATTCGATGGAATTCCTGCAGCATTGGATTCATCTGTTACCATTGCAGGTACGATTGCTGAAGATGAGATTGATATCGACTCTGATGGATTTCTCGCTTGTGATTCATTCTCGGTTGCTGCTGCACAGACACAGTGGACAGATAGTTCTGAAGCTCTATCTGTAAACGAAGGAAATGACTGTAATAATTTCTGTTTTTATACATCTCCGACAGCAGAAGAACGATGTGATGGTTTCATTGGAACTTGTGATGGTGAAAGTACGGAGATGATTGATGTTGACGGAGATGCATTCGGAACATGTGGGGCTTGGGGCTCTGCTTCTGATGAACTTACAGAAGATGTCTTTGTTCTTGTATGGCTGAACGATGTGAATTGGGATGAGCGAGGATCTGATCCTGTTGTTTTACAGCGTCCAAGTACACCTGGATTGACACCGCAAGAAGTTGCTGCCAATCGTGTGGCCGGAGTTATGGATGACATTCAAGGTACAGGGATCGATGATACTGGGTTTGAAGACTCTGGTACTGTTGTGGATTTAAGTACTGTTCTTCCGATGAGTAACATCGAAGATATTGAACTCTCTGACATGATACCTCTTATTCCTCCACGTCCAAACGCTCCTGATTGTGATGACTATCTCAACGAACAACTATACGGTCTGCTCGGTGATGCACTCTACACTCAACTCATGATTAATATTGATTCTATCGATGCTGAGGTGATTCATAGCACTTTCTTACAGGCATGTGTGGAAGAAGTGGATGGTGAGAAAATCTATAATTGTGCAATTGTAAAGATGTCATTGCAAGAGCTGATCGATCAGCAAACATATGACACGATTGAGCAGCGCGATAACAACAAGAGCTTCTCACAAACTTGTGAGAGCAAGCCAGAGCAATGGATTGCCCGAAGCATGTGGCAGCAAGATCGTATTCTCACAGCTCGTCAAATCGTTGTAGAATGGGAGTGCTTGCGCATGTATGGACGTAGCTGTGATCGAATCAGTGATGAGCAGCGATTATCTTCAGATTGGAATACTTCGATGGTAGATGCCTCTCGTTGGCTGCAAGACGATCAGATCTGGTGGAAAGAATTAACTCGTTTTAATCCCGAATCGATCACGAGTGGAACGATGATGTCTTGTTGGGGAGATCCTACAGATCCCACTACTGCATTGTCTGAGCAAACCGGTGGTGACTGTAATGATGAAACCTCTCAAGCTCATCGCGATAATCCAGAAGGTCCCGGGGATTTGGTAGGTCTTTTCCTTGATGGTACAATGGCAGATTGTTCGACTTGCTTGGATGGTATTGACAACAATTGTGATGGTAATATAGACTGTGCTGATCCAGCATGTGCGCAATGTTTTGTTGGTCAAGGAGTAGGTTGTGGCGGAGGTGCAGAATCGCCTTGTATGCAGTCAGGATGCTCAACACCATACGGAAAAGGAAATCAACGCTTGTATCGTTCGCTTGTTCTTATTATGCTAGCTTTGGGAATTGGTTTATACAGACGAAAAAACTCATAAACAACGATAGAACATAATGAATTGGATAATTTGTGCAAATCGACGGGGAACACCATATAATTTTGAGTCTTCCTCTATAAAAGTATCTATACGTGCTGCTTTAGGAGATTTTTTACAAAGTCTACAAGAGCAAGACAAGGAAGACTCCAAACGTAATTTGCGACTTCGAAATACCAAACAGATGCTTCCTGGTTTATACCTTCTACTTAACGATGAAGGGGATTTTCCACAGTTGGTTGGTTTTTGGATTGTTTTTGGTAGTGCATACCTTGAAGATGGCCCAAAAGGAGCACCGGATCGCGATCCTCCTTATGCGCAGGAAATATTAGAGGCGCTTACAGAAGAAGTTTGGTGGAAAAATTACAATGTTTTTCCCCAGCAAAACAAAACATGGAATCCTTTAATTATTCTTCATTGGCCCAGTTCGTTGGCTTTTCGAAGTGCTTTCTCTCCTCCAGGTCTTGCACTCAGTTCAACTGAGTTTGCGACAGGAGAGGAAGTAGATCTGGCTCCTCACTCTTGGCTTGAACGATTTGATCAAGAAGAGAGTGTACAAGAAGAAGAGGAAGAAGTAGTTGTAGAAGAAGAGTGGACTCATGTCTCTCCTGATCGTTCTTTATTAATGATCATTAAAGGAACAATGCAACACAGTCGGATTTCGCACAAGGGATTGTTCCATATGGTTCACCCTCAATTTTTGGGGGACCCTTCTCTTCGAGATCCCATTCCATATCCACAATGGCTCGATAAAATAGCGGTTGAGCATGATCAAGACCCAAGTACACATGAAAAGCACTTTTTGGGCCAACCCCTAGGCCTACCCAACGGTCATGTCGCGCTACCTGCTTCAGGTTGGCTGACCAATACTCTAGATACATGGCCAATTGCTCCTAAAGATATTCGTCATGCCAAGCTAATGGCAAGAGATGTTGGATCACGTGCGATTGCCCAACTTCGTCAGGCGATAGGTATATCGTTAGGGGTATTGTGTGTCATTGTTACTCTTTCTCTTGTCGTTCGTGTTGCTACGACTCCTCAAATTAAACAAATCCCAGAGGCGGTACCTCCACAACCGCAACCAGCACTATCCTTATGTTCACCAGACTACGATCTTTTTATGGAAGAATTGCGCTGTCAGATCAGTCATTTTGCTGTGGGAACCAAAAGTAATCGTTTTTGTAGAGACAAAGGTACAGAAGAAGTCATCCGTGATGAATATGTATCGGAATTGATGACCGATCAAAATTTGCAAGCAGTATATTGCGGTTTACGTGATCGAGAAGATGATGGGCGCATTTATAAAGATATAACAACACAGATCTCTGATAACTTTGCAACAATTGCACTAACAAAAGCGTGTTTTAATGTACTAGGTCATCCATATGAGTATGCCAAACGGTCACAGCAAGGTGATGGGGGAGTGCATCCAGATCCTCGATTGTTTTTGACAGGTAATCTTAGCGTTCAGCAACTTATTGATGTTCATGATACCTTGGACGTTGTTTGTGATTCTCTGAAAGAGCGAACCGAAAGTAGAATAGAGGGAGCTATTTTTTCCAGTTTTATCGGAGCCAAGAAGCCAAAAGATTTTGATTCGCAACGTCTTGAGCAAAAAGACGAAGGGTATCTTCTTCGTGAAGATCTCTCTAAGATAGCCAATGCTTCTTTGGAAACCGGTGTATCGAAAAACTGTTTTGCTTTGGGGATGACTGCCGAGCCATACGGCGTGGAAGATTATGATATTATGTGTGAACGAAACGGTCGAAATCGGACAAAGTTTCAACAAGATGAGACCATATGGAATTTACTCAATCAAGATCAAGAACACACCAATTGTATACCCTCTAATAAAACAACATCTCGAAATTTAGCCAATACCCCACTTTCTCGTCGCGATTTACAGAGCTGTTCTATTGTTGCACAGTACGAGACAGCACGATTTGGTGATTATCCTGAAAAGATTCGATATGAACGTAATACCCCAAAGCTACATACCAAGATGTCAGAACCAAGCTCGTTGTGGCAGTGTCATAATATGCTGGGATATCGTCAAAGATTGGAGACAAAAGATATATCTGTCCTTTGGGATCTGTCGTTGCCTGTACCCCAAAACTACAATATCAATGGTGTAGGGGTTCAAAGACAGATTCAGCTTGATGCCGGCCTTCGAGCATTGCAGATAGATCCGACAGTATCGGGACGTCTTGGCGCTTGCTGGGATGTTGTTTCATCACGCCTACAAAAGTATCAGCCTGTTCATCCATTGCTCACAGAACCTGATGAAAATATGTGGGTAACCAGTGAGCAGCAGGTATGTGCACAAGTCTGTGCAAGTTACTATCGGTTCAAAAAACCCAATCCAGAAAAACGAAAAACGTGGTTGACGCGAAAAAATGATCTCAGACGATGTATTCATGATGGAGAGCCCAAAAAAGCACCATATGGAAATGGTGTTCTTGATAAGCTGTTGTTACCGTGGAACAACGATATCAATCAAGATTGGATTTTGGCGAAGGATGAACATGTTTGTGCGTTCAACTTGATAGCACAAGGTTATTTCCCAGACGAGATGTTGGTCGGTGAGATTGCTCCTCCTGTATGGGCAGGGACAACAAACGAGATTAGTAAGGTTGCTGGTGGTACAGAGGGGGCGGCATATAAAGCGATCGAAAGTCTAAGACGGTATGGTCAAACCCGAAGTCGTGCAAGTTGTGCATATGCTTCCACCCAATGTTTTTCTGGTTTGATAACAGAAGCTCTTGGAGAGTCTGAGATCTCATCAGAATGGAAACAAATTTTTGAGAAAAAAGTACTAACACTTTCTCGCTTAAGTATTGAAGATCTTGATCGCGATATGTCCAAACGATTCAAAAGTGAAAGTCTTGAAGAATATGAGTCTCGATTCCATGAGGACATTCGTAATCCATGGTGCCGTATGGTTCATCCGTATTTGGATTTGGATGGTCTGCCAGAAGGTCAACTCGACTTACCTTGTGCAATAGGTGTAGACGATGCGCAAAAGAGCGCTTTGGCAAGCCTAGCGACACTCCTCAAAGATTATGAGGAAAGCAAATGATGTTTTTTGAACGTATACAGCGACAGATTCTAAATGGAATGAAAAAAAATGTAGATTTATTCGTTCTCTGGATTTTATATATTGCGATTCAGCCCTTGATTTCCGTCGAGCACATTCTTGCACGTGCTGATTTAATACCTTGGCTTATGTTTTGTTTATCTGGTACGATTTTGCTTCGTGGAAAACGATACGGTGAAGGGCCACATATTTCACTGACACAAAAAAAGAGTACATTTGGTTGGGTTATGCGAAAGACAGTTGTGGTGTTCGTACCTCTTCTTCTTACTTTTTGGTATGATGTGGGGCTTCATGTGGTCTCTTTTACTCCGGTAAAAAGTGTAAGCCACTTGGTTATGCCAGTGGGATTGACACTTATTGGAGCATCCTTGCTGGCACTGTCTTCTGAACATGAACGAACAGCGTGGAATCCTCCTGGTATATCAAGTTGGCTCGTATGGGGATTGGGTGGAATCCTCGTTTTGGGCAGTGCGATAGGAATAGGAATTTTAAAAAGAAAGGGAATTGTTACAGATGCCGCTCCATTTCTTCTAGGACTTGCTTTTTTGATGGCAGGTAGTGTTCAAGGACGAGTACAAAACCTTCGTCAGAGAGTGGCAGCAGGAACAAAAGATGGTGGGAGCTATATACCTTCGATCTTTGGTTTTGTTTTTGCTTCTGTTGGATCTGCATTTGGTTTATGGGCATTGTTTGTGGTGCAAGATCTATTGGGACTCGGTGGAGGAACTGGTTTTGAGCAGGCTTTTGTTCCAGCCGCTTTTGTTGTAGCATGGGCTGGCGTCGTTTGGCCGAAGCCAACACCGATTGCAGTAACATGTATTCTTCATGAGATTATGCCATCTGGTGGTGGAGATAGAGCGATTTCCACTACAGCAACTCCATTTTATGAGCCACCGGAAGGTGCGCTTAGAATCGATCCTTTACGAGTCAAAAGGGTTCGCTCGATGCATCCTTGGTTGGTTCATGTAAAGGCTTCTCGAGTTCCTGAATTTGATGATCCGATTCGTCCTCTATGGGCATATCGTCAACCCCCTCAGAGTTTTCATATACTTGGAAATGCTGTTTTTGAACCTGATCCCGTAACCAATCAAGAGCAGTGGAATGAAATAACGATTCATCTGAAGGGAAGTGAAGGGGTTACATCTGTTAGTGGCTCTGTAACGAAGAAGCTTGTTGTATTGAAACCCTTTCTAAAACCAAAGCTATTGGGACGTTTTCGGAAAAATGAAATGACCACGTTTCGGTGGGAAGAAGCTGTTCCAGAAGGTACGGTGCAACGTGTTGATGCGACAACAGAGCGACTATCGATAGAAGATGGATCCATTATTGTTTTTGCAACAGAGGGTGTAGCAAAAGCTTTTGAAGTGGAGTTTGGTGCTCCTGTATATAGCTTTGTGGAAGCGGCTCGTTTCCGTCCTCCTCAAATCGAAGATTATGTAAAGGTATAATTATGTGGCGCTCTATTTCTCTTTCTTTGTTTTCATTGGTACTGACTTCTTCTGCACATGCAGAAGAAGATGTTCGCCCGCAGTTTCGATTGGTCGGTTTTTATGATTTGGCTTCTGTTATGGGTGTCACAAAAAATGATGGGTCTCACTTTCGTTGGGTTCCTTCAGATCGATTAGATGAGTCTTGTGGTGTAGCAAAAGCTCCATACAATATGAATATTATGGAAGCGGAGGCGGCAGCAAGTGGGATGTCTCCAACACTTGTAGTCGTTTTAGAGCGTGAAGGGGAATTGGAGTACGTAGATCGAAATCAAGAACCATGTGAACGGAATCAATCTTTGGATTGCCAAGTTCGTCCTGTGACAACAGAAGATCTTCATGTTGGTCTTGGTGTTTCACAGATTGATTATTCTCTCAAGCCGATGGTGATGCCGAGAAATATGTATGTTTCTTTGCGTGGACGATACAATGCACAAGATGCGGATAAAAATCGTTCTATAGCAGGAGAGGTTGATACTTCTCGTTTTGAGAAGTTGATAAAAACTCAAGTAGAGCTTGAGCTATGTCTAGAGCACAAAGTAGGACGTGCTTGGATGGGGGGAAATAAAAAACAATTGCGACAAGGGTTTCTTTTGGATCCTGCCGATGAAGGAGAGAACGATAGAAAGTTTTTTAATGGTCAAAGAGATCCTATTTCAGCTTTAATAGGCTCCCCACAAGCTTGTTTGGATGTAGAGAAAAACAATACCAGTACTGCTTTAAGAGGTAAAGATGATTTGGTGATGACCCCATCTGATATTTGGGGGGCTTCATTACCCGAGTGTCGTAAGACAAGTAAGGATCGTCCCTTTATCCGTAAAAGTAGGCTTCTTCCATTTCAAATATCCAAGGAAGGTTCTCGTATGCTTCAGCGTTCAAGGGACTTTTGGTCTATTTTGGATATAGAAGTTTCCGCAGATGGTCAATCGACAGATGATGTGTTGATAGATGTTCAGTATAATGGTCAGGAGGTTTTTACAGAAGAACGTCTTTTCCCAATTGATGGTGATGCCAACTCTATTGTGGATATTTTACCAAACATTCCGTATTCATATCCAACAGTAGGGACCAAAGACAATCCCGATTCCTATGTTGTTTTGATGATTCCGAATTGGCAAATTGTAGAGGGGCTTCGTCGGATGTATTCACGAGTCTGTGGTGATACTTCGGGTTCCACTTCGTGTAGTTGTACCGTTTCTTCCTTACAAGGAGAGTTTTTGTCCAACAAAGATTCTTTCTCTGTTGATGATCTTGATGATGTACGAAAATCTTTGCGTGATCGTGTTACGTGCCGAGATATCGATGGTGAAGAGTGTCAGCTTAGTGATGTTCGATTGGGAGAAGATACGTTATCTCCTTTGGAAATGTGCTACAAAAATCAACAGCTATCGACTCCAATGAAAGGAGTAGGAGGAACCATCTTTGATGGTGTGGGTTGGATTATCAATCATCCTCATCACCTGTTTGTTCAGGTACCTACAGTTTCAAAAGAGAGAAGTGATTTCTCTATATTGGATCATGTTCCCGGAAGAGAAGAGGTATCTTCGGAGGGAAAGCCCAATGTTATGGATGCTGTCGGAGGTGCATCAGATAAGCTTGGAAGTCGTAATTGGGGATACACGGTTGGATTATTGGCAGGTCGTTCACCTGTGGTTTCTTTGGGTCAAAAGCGGTTGACATGGGAACAATCTTCTGAAGTACAACATGCTCGTCAGCACAGCTACTTCATTGTTGCATTTTCCTCCTTATTCTTATTTTGTTTTGTTGGAATTCGACGTTTTCCAGACTACTGGACCAATACGCCACAAGAACGAGCATACTATTGGCCTGGTCGCCAAGCAGATAATGAACAATCTGAACCTGAGGGAGTAGATGCTGAAGCTGCAGAAGGACTTGCGGAAGGCGGAATGGAAGAATGAGTGATCGAGATAGCATCATAAAGAACCTTACCGATCAGCAGCGAAAGATGTTGGTTAATCGGTTGGCAGAGTATCTATACGAGAGAGAAAAAGAAGAAAATCGGATTCAAGAGATCTCTAAGCTGTAGTATGAGAAAAAAACAAGAACTTTTTCGAGCTTCTTCTCTTCTACGTCGACAGCCCAGTCGGTTGCGTCCCTTTTCTTGGCTACAAGGTTCTCTTCCTTGGCGTGATAATTTATGGGATGGTGTACGTTTGAGACGTGCATCAATTTGGCAACCAAGTATTCCGGATTTGGCTTGGCTTTATGCTGCATATGCATTGATGGGGATAGAACCGCCACAGCAACATCGATTCATCTCTTCACATCGCGTACAATCTAATCAGCGGTCTGGTAGAGCATGGGTTCGTCCCGCCATGTTTTCTGCCGGTGTGGAGCAAAAGTATCTGTCCGCTCGAACTGGTACACAAGAACAACCCAGAGCTGTGCGTCTTCCGCGACCCACATCAAGTCCAAGAACGGTTGTAACACCAGCAGAGCGTGTTGTGCTGATTCAAAAACAGGAATCAAAACGAGAGCAAGCAGTTGATCAACTTCGCCCAGCATCTTTATTGGCACAAGCAAGAAGAGAGCAGGTGGAGCCAAAGCCTCGTCGGAAAAGCCAAGGATCTATTGTTTCTCCATCTCTTTCACAGCTTCGATCGTTGTATGTTCGAAAGTCCGAAGATAAGTCTGAATCCAACCAAATTTCGTTCTCGCGAAGGAAGCCGAACAAAAGAGTTATTTCTGTACCAAACGAAGTCGTGTCTGCTCGGACGGATTCTGTTCCAGCTGTTGTATGGTCAGAACGAGAAAAAAAACCTCAAGAGGGTATGAAAACTGTTCCGGTATCTCCTACTTGGGGGCTAGAGCAATCGAAAAGACAAGATTCTACGTTACCAAAAGAGTCCAAAGTTCAATCAGAACAACATACTCTTCCGTGGAGTCGTCCCGTGGTGAAGCCACGTGAAGAGCGTAGCATAAGATTACCAGAAAATAATCGTATATCTGCGCCCAGTCTGAGTGTACGTGATCCTGTCCTAGAGAAAAAAGAAGGTGTTGCTGAGAAAGAAAGTCGTATAATTGTTCAACCAAATGTAGGAAGTGATTTGGTCCTTCCTCCAATAGGAAAAGCATCGGAAACGGAAACTGTTTCTTCACAAGGAACGATAAAACGAAACAAAGTCCGTCAAGAACAACGAAAAACGATACAAAAGTTGACTCGTGGAAATGCTCGTATTGAAGCGGGTAGAAATCTTCGAAAACGAACAAATGTTTCGAATCGAATAATTGAAACATCTACGAAGCCAGATGTGATTCCACAAATCAAGCCATCAAAAACAGTGGAAACAAAAGAAATATTACAAAGACAGGTTTCGTTTCAAGAACCTCCAATACGAAGATATCTTTCGGAACAGGTTCGTGTTCAAACTCAATCGGGGCGTATGATTTCAATACCCATTGCCTCTTTGCCATCATATTTATCAACCAAGAGTGCACCAGAAGTAGAAGAGATTCGAAAACAATTGGAGAAAGCGCCGGTAGAGAGGGTTTCC
>NYTD01000266.1 GCA_002683315.1 Deltaproteobacteria bacterium
GAAGAAACAAGAAATAAGATGACACAAGTAGCAATACAAGCGGCTCGTGCTGTTGATTACGAAGGTGCGGGAACTGTCGAGTTCCTTCTTGCTGAAGATCAATCTTTTTATTTCCTTGAGATGAATACCCGGTTGCAGGTAGAGCATCCCATCACAGAAATGGTGACAGGTATCGATCTTGTTCAAGCTCAGATACGCGTAGCTGCCGGAGAACCTCTCTCTTTCACACAAGATCAGATTATTCAGCAGGGACATGCAATAGAATGTCGAATTTATGCGGAAGATGCACAAAACAATTGGGCTCCTTCGCCAGGAACGTTGATGGCATATCATGAGCCCAGTGGACCTTGGATTCGCGTCGATAGTGGTATTGGTGAAGGGGGAGAAGTGACAGTGTTTTATGATCCCATGATTTCAAAACTCATCGTTTGGGGACATGACCGTCAAGATGCAATTCGTCGCATGAGGCGCGCATTACACGAGTACTGTATTCTTGGGATTCAAACATCCATTCCATTTTTTCAAGCTCTACTGGATGATGAAGAATTTTTGTCTGGTATTTATGATACTGGTTATCTGACCCCTGAAAAGATGACGTCACTTACTCAATCCAACTCAAGTGTTTCTGATGAAGTGCTGGCAGCAATGGCGATATTGGCATTGGAGCGTGATTTGTCGAAAAAACCTGCACAGCAAAAATCTTCTGGATCAAAATGGAAGTGGGCAAACCGGATTCGTCATTAGGAAAAACCATGAAATATGAAATAGAAATACAAGATGAAACATATGTGGTTGATGTCTCCAAAACAGATGCGGGATATGCGGTTCGTATTGGTGATGGAGAAGAGATGAATGTGCAAAAGATAGCGCATAGCGATTCCTTGCTTCAGTTGCTGTACAATAATCGATCGTTCTCTCTTCGACATGCAGTACGAGACGAAGAGCAAGAAATTCACTGGGAGGGAACGCGTATTGTAGGAACGGCTGTCGACCCTCGAAAGAAAGTCTTGCAATTGGCTGGTGTCTCCGGAGGAGACGTTATTGCTTCTCAGATGCCGGGAAGAGTCCTTTCTATATCTGTGCAGGTGGGGGATGTTGTCTCAAAGGGAGATATCGTCGCCACTGTAGAGGCGATGAAGATGGAGAATCCTTTGAAGTCTCCTCGTGATGGTGTTGTCGAAGAGGTTTGTGCACAGTCTGGAGACCTTCTGGAAGCCAAGGGTGTTGTGGTGCGTTTGGAACCATCAGCTTAGCAAAAATTATTGCTCTGCCAAAATGATACTACCAATGCGTCCTCCATGTAGATCACTCCAATAGAGTACATCATCATGGATTAGCATATCTCCAACCGTTGTTTGCGCAGCGAGCATAGAATAGGGGATTTGTTCATACGATGTAATGGACTGTTTTGAAGACCAAATAACGTGCCCGTTCCATGTCGTGATGTGTTCAGGTTCCGGTGGCGACTCAATATGTTTTGTAGTCTCTCCATCATAGGATACAATCCACCCACCATACGGCCAGCGAAAAGAACGCGTTGTAATCCAAAGTGTATCATCGTCCACTGTCATGCGATGGGGGATGTCGTCAAGTGTTTCCATCAAGGTACACTCATCGTTTTCTAGATTCCATAGTCCATTATCTCCTTGCGTTGTAATCCAAAGAGAATCTTTCCATTCGATGATATCGTATGGTGTTGATAGCTCGGAACAAATAGCTAGGAATTGTCCATCATCCCAATAATATAATGACCCTTCTTCAATCCAAAATAGTAGTTCATTATGCATTATAATGCGTTTTGGTGAAACCAGACCATCAATGATGGTAGTGGAGGAATTGTCTTCTACAAAGAGCTGTTCTATGGTTGATTCTGTTGTAAAATATACAGAGTCATTATGAATGATAATCTCAGATGGAGAAGGGAGTGTTTCGGCCACAATCGTTTGTTCGCCATCTTGTAAGAAGACTATTGACTGGAGGCTTTCATCGCTGACGAGCATGCCACCTTGATAGGGAATAAGAGCCAATGGTTTTTGTAGATCTTCGTAGGAATATTCGGTTGTGGGATGTTCTTCTCCCCATGTCCAAACGTCTAGGTTTTGGTCGCTTCCACAAGCGAGAATGAAGAGAATCATTGTTGTACCTCATGTCCACATCGGAACCCTATTCCCTCAGAGCGTGACAACGGATTTGCCATCACACGATCTGTGACTCTCATCGCATCTCGTGTATCTCGAAATCCTCCTCCTCGAAGGATTTTATATTCACCTGTATTTGGTCCTCTTGGATCTATTGCTGCTTCCTCTTCGTATCGAGCATACCAATCCCAAACCCACTCAGAGACATTTCCACCCATATTTAAAATCCCTTCTGGAGTTGCTCCATCTTCATGAGATGTGACATGTAATGGGTATTGAGTACAAAGTGTTGCGTGTGTATAGTAGGCAGCCTTTTGACAGGTGACACCAGCTTCTTCCCACGGATAGGCTCGTGGTTCTTCTCTATCACCACCCTTTGCTGTACGTTCCCACATGGCTTCTGTCGGTAAAGATGAACCTCTCCAGCTACAAAAAGTGAGGGCGTCATAATATGAAACATATGTCATAGGATGATTCTCCCGTTTGGGTTCGATAGAATATTCATTTCCATCCCATGTAATGGATTGTAATTCATGAATGTGTGCCAGGGATGAATATTTGTTGTCTTGTTCTATTGCGTTCAAGAATTCAACATACTGCCAGATGGGTACTTCTGTTTTATCGATCGCAAATTTAGATAGCGTGACTTCGTGTTGTGGTTGTGCGGTTTCTTTCCAACTGTTTCCATACGGACCGATCTCAAATTCGGGCATTCCCATATCAAATGTACTTTGTTCAAATAAAATCATCTCTGTTTCAAATGATGGAGCGCGTACAGAGGAGGTACAAGAGAGAAATAAAATCATGGTTGCACCTCACCATTTGGATTTTGATAAAGAAAGTCCCACATGTCTTGGTTGTATTGGGTTTGCCATTCGTGGGTAGCATCGGGAATTCTTTGATAGAACCACTCGTCATTATATGCCCATTCAGCGGCTTGGAGAATATCGGATACCGTATCGGATTCACGAACGCTGACATCTGGATCCGCATCACCATGTACGAGGTAGACGGCAGGACGCACAGATGGAGCGAGTTCTTCAATACGAGCATTGTAATCATTGGCGCGAACAAATCCAGCTTGCGAACAAAAACCAGCAAATAGATCAGGCCGTTCAAATGCAGCAATCATGGATAGTGCACCTCCACGAGAATGGCCACTGACATATATTCGTGAAGAGTCAATGTTGTAGAGTTCGGATAAGTCTAGGTAAATCGCTTCCATATACGCAATGTCTGGATTGTCGACCCAATCTCCTTCATATGCTTCTTTGTACGAGTACCAAGAGAATACATCGAAATTCCCAAAGTCTCTCCATTCGGGATGACCGTAGACGATAATGACCTCTTCTCTATCAGCAAGTCGATTGAGCTCTGTGAATTCTGCGAGCCAGTACATATCGACGCTAAAACCACCAAGGACGAACAAAAGTGGAGTGGCTCTATTTGAATTGTATCTTCGTGGAACATATGTTCGATAGTACCGATCGACAAGATCATCAGATCTGGCTCCACGAACTCGAACGACGTCATCAAACGTACCTGTTTTTCCCCCAGAACCTTGTGTTCCAGTGGATGAATCTGTCTGAGAATCGGGTGGAGTACCGTTGTAGTCGTGTGCACATGCGCCAGCGATATCGATTGTCCAAGGTTTTTTTGAACATTCTGCATCACAGTCAATAGAGTCTGTGCCAAGAGCGCATGTGATTAATTCATCACAAACACCATCTTGAGCGGTGGTACATGTATTGCTTGTGTCTGTGCAAGATAAGAAAAGAAAAATCATAATAGTGAAAAAATGGGAATAATGTTGCTTAAAATGGGTATCCATGATTACGTATCATTTTGATGCATGAAAACGATAGGAGTCGTCATGTTTTTTCTCTACTTTATCATTGCATGCGTCCCGAAAAAACAAGTAAAGACAGGTTTGATGGAAGATAAAATCCAAGATGTTATCATGCCGGTGATTGATTTAGAGGTTGATCCCTTGCCACTTGAAGAGACGATTATTGTGGCGGGAGAAGCTCAGAATAAAGAATGGAAAGCTATACCAGAGTCCGTAAAACAAGGTCTTACGGAACTTGAAAAAGAATTTCAAGTTTTGTATGAGATAACATATAAGCAAGACGATGATGACTACAACAGCAATCGTTTATTGATAGAAAAGAAACAAGAGGTGCTTGACTTTGGTGCGGTAGCAGTACTCTTTTATGAAAAGGATCGTCATTTTGAAGAGCGATGTGCGTCTGCTTTTTTTAGCGGATATGCTGAGCTAAGATACCGAGAGATGGCATTAAATTATTCGCTACCTTCCCATCTTTCTCCGCTAGCAAAAGCATTGCTTCTTGATAAACTGGATAAAAAAGGGGCCCCCCCTCGTAATAGTGGAGCCGGACTTATAGAAAGAATTGTAAATACATACATGCGTCGTGAAGTGAAATCAGCATATGCAGATAGGGCCATTACCGTTCTCGCAGAGTATCTTCCTGAGAAATATAGACTACCATACAAAGGTGCTGGTGTAGAGGCATATGTGGATGCTCTAAATCTTGAGAGTGGTGCGTTGTTTATTCCGACAATAAAGTGGGAGGGAGATCGTGAACAAAAATCTATGTTGGAACAGCAGGTTCAAGAAGAAAAAATTGTACAAGGTATTGTAGAACGGTGCTCAGATATGGAAGATGAGGTGATTTTGTTTTGTACAGGAGCAAATATATCAAATGCTCTTTCACATCTTTATCTATTGGGAACCCCTCAAAAAAAGCATATCAACACATTGCAAAATGAATTGGAAGCTGTACGGACTCGTATCAAAGGCTATTGGAAAGAGAGGTTGGAAGCGAATATACGAGAAGCGAATCGAGAGGTATTGTTGAAAGTATACCAAGTGAATAAAGATACCACCAAAACAGAAAATCTATCCAATTCTTCTCAAGATCTTGATGTTATTCCATATATTTTTGAGGGTGGTACGCAAAAGAGTCGTTCCCAGTTTGCAAAAAAAGAGCATGCGATAGGACATATGATGCGTGTAAAATACAATCTTCGCATGCTGGAAGACCGTATGGTTGATATTCCAAAAACCAGATATCAGCGTCGTAGATATGTGAAGTCATATCCCAAGCAGATGAAAGACTTGGCGATGGAAGCTCAGAATGTCTTGTACTCATATGAAGATATCGAAAGCTATAGACGAGGGATGCTGCTTGTTATGGCTCGTGTTGGATATCGATATCATAAGAATGCTGTGTATGCATATAAGGGGGCCTCTTCTATTGCTGAACATAAATTGGATCAAGAACGCGGCGAAGCCTATGTTCTTTCCAGAGCTATCTTTCGATATTTGTCGCTTTCGAACGAATGTGATGACAGTTGTCTTGAAGCGAAGCGATTTCTCAAAAAATATTGAACAACGAAATCAGAGATTCTAGGGTTATTCCTTGTTGGTCAAGCCAAATTAAGTACCCAAGAGATATTAGTAGAGCATATGCAAATGCTGTGGTTGCGATATTTTTTTTGCGAAAAGCAAGTGCTGTACCTGATGAGCGTTTGACTCGTATGGCTACTCCATTAAAATCGACAGACCATAGTTCATCGAGAAGAAGGTGTGTGAAATACCCCACAGAACCGCTAATCGCGATGGCTGCTTGGGTGTCTTTGTTGTGGATATCGTGGTCTGTCAAAAAGTAGAGGAACGCTCCAAAAATTCCAATTGCAGGTATAGAGTGAAAGATTCCTCTATGGGTCGTGCATTTCTTAAAGATCCAAGCCATTGGAAATCTAATGAGAAAGGCAAATGTACACCATGTTTGGAATATATCTTTCCAAGAATCATGGAAGTAGGAGGTGCGAAAAATAATGAATAACGGAATAACAACAGCGGAAATGTTGAACATAATTCGAATGGGCCGACCATGGTCA
>NYTD01000267.1 GCA_002683315.1 Deltaproteobacteria bacterium
GAATGATGCTTCGTTCACAGCAAATAGTAAAAATTACGTTTCACAAAAGAAACAGGTCTTCGACATCAAATACGAACATCTAATTTTTTATTGGTATTTCACGTAGGATTTTGATTCGATAACAAGGAACCTATCAGTTCATCACTTGGTATACAACAAATGCTGTCCATACTACATACAAACCAATCAATCCAAAACCATGCCCGTTCCCTATAAGAAGAAGAGTCCCTTCTTCTTCTTTTTTCTTGGGCGCGGCCACAAACATCCCCACAATCACTACACTCAGAATCATCAATGCAATTCGAAGATCTTGAACTCCACCTGGACCATTGTTTTCCAATACTATAATTCCTGCTCCTCCTTGTAAGACTTCCAAGCCACTGTAGAGCGCAAGAGGAAAGCCAAGTGCTACACAAATATCGAAAATATTACTCCCTATTGCGTTGGCTACAGCATCATCATAATCTACTTTCATCGCATCCTTATAGGAAAGAAAAGTGTCAGGAACACTCGTAGCTGCACCAAAAATAACCGCTGTAAAATATGGTTTTACATGCAAGGATTCTGCTGACAAAATTACCGACTCAGACAACAAATAACAAGCGGCTGCAATCGTCGCTGTCGCACATATCAACACAACCCAAGCACTACCTGCAGTGAATTCTCGGCCTTTGTATATGAGTTGATGAAAATCAAAAGTCAAGAGGGAGCCGATAAATCCACGAGCATCCTCATCGTTGTCCTCATCGTCTTCTTCTGAATCTCCCTCTTCAACACTACCAATCCCTCGCATAAGAATAGCAAAATACACGCCGTATAGAAGCATCAGAGTAATCCCCATCCACCACATTAACGCTCCTGTTCCAAGGAAGTAGATCAAGCATAATTCAGCCAATATAAAAAAAGAGCCGTCACGAACGATTGTAGATAATTTCAATTCTAATCGCTCTACCTTTTGACCGTTCACTCCTTTTAGGGTTACCGCAAGAATACATACCGCTGGGATAATGACAGCATTAAATACAGCACTTCCGGCACAAGTTGCTACACCAGCCGCAAATCCTCCCACATCATCAAATATAAAAAGCAAAAATAATGTCGTAAACAACTCTGGCAATGAACTCGCAATGGCTTCTAGCGTCGCTCCACGGATTCCAGGCTGCATATGGTAGACTTCTCTACCCAAATAATCACAAGCACCTTCAAAAGAATCACAAGCATACTTAATGATATACATCGCAAACAGAACCATTCCAATTGACACGACCAAACCTGAACCATTTACAACAGCAAGCACTTCAACTCCCTACTAAAAAACCGTATTGTACAAAACCACTCTAAATAATGATCAACGCAAAGACAGCACAATAGAGATAGCTTAACAAGTTCATAGAAAATAAATGGACCATATCAATAACTATTACTTTAGTTTTTTGGGATCTCGAACCGCAATAAGCTGTAAGATCGGCTCTGACCATCGAGTGTAATTATCCGCCTCTTCCTCTTCTATCTCGACCAAATAAATCTCATCATCCAAAAGCTGTTCTTGATCGGTTGGATCAATAATGGATTCATCTAAGTCCTCAAGATTTGCAAGTCCATCTTCCGTATCTTCCAACCCGCCAGTATCTTCTATAACAAATGGTAAATCTGACTCCAACAAAGTCTCCTGCACATCGATAATCTTCTCGACAATAAGATCTACTTTGTTGATCTCAAAAGGAGTTAATTCTGTTTTGGACACAGATTTTTTCGCTCGTTTTTTCAAGAGATCCAATTCAGTACGAAAACTGTGTAGCATATCGACTTCTGATTGGGAAAATTCATGCGTAGCAAGCGCTCTCACCTCTCGTAATAGGTCTGTAAAGGCAGCAGGATCATCCTCAACAAAAGCATCTTTTGCCATACGAAGTTTCAATTTTTTGGAAATCTTCATTAGTTTTTTCAATGGTGTTTTCTTATTTTTCCCGAAATCCTCAATCACAACATCGGAAAACTCCTCCCCCATCATAGGGTCGGACATCTGATCGCTCAAGTCATCTGTGAGCACATCTTCGCGTGGAGCAATAGGCTCATTACGAGCCTCTTCTCTCTGTTTTTCTCGAGAAGAAACTCCAACATCGACAGACTCTGTCTCATCCGTTTGCGCATTTTCATTTTTTTGGGCACCGGATTGTTGCTGGGCTTCACGTAGATTTTTTATATTATCATCCATATGAATCCCTTAGCAATACAATCCAAACCACAAAATCCGAATCTAGCTCATATACAAAATCATGAAACAAGCGAGAAGTAGTGCAGCCCATACAGCAGCATAACCTGATTCCACACTCTTTTGTGTCTTCATTTCGTTGAACCACTCACTCGTCGCTTCTCTAATAACAACGGTTCTTTCCTGAAGAACACGTCCGGCCGGAGAAACCATGTCTTTGAAAAGAGACAACGTACCCGTTACAAATCGAGGAAGGACACGACGATATACCCAATCAAAATCAAGATTGATGGCTCGGATTTCTGGTGGGTATACCTTCATTCGAATGAGCAAAGCAAAAGCAAGAGCCGCAAAGACAAGAAGCTCAAATTGAGTCAACACATGTCCAAATGTGTATGCGTTGTATACTTCTCCTCCGTGATGTGAATCAATTCCCATATTTGGTAGAAGGCTATACAATGCCGAAGGATACACACCAATAGCAATACACAGCGCTGCTGCAATCCCCATAGCAAGAAGCATATTCCATGGCGCTTCCTCTACATCATGACCTGCATCATGTGCAAAGAATGCAAAATATGGTATTTTGATACCGGAGTGCTCCATTACCCCTGCACTTGCGAACAAGAGAACAAAGGTGACGGCAGTCAAACCACTGTATGCAGCTGCAGATGCAATCAAGGACTTGGCGGCAAATCCCGAGAGCAATGGAAATGCGGAAATAGAGGCCGCACCAATGATACAAAAAATGGTTGTATACGGCATTTTTTTATGTAAACCACCAAGCTCGGAAGCCTCTGTCGTCCCAACACGTAAGAATACAGCGCCCATAGACATAAAGAGCAATCCTTTATAGATAATATGTGCAAAAGCATGTGCACATGCACCATCAAGCGCAAGAGGCGTTCCAATACCAATTCCCACAACCATGAATCCGAGCTGGTTATTGAGAGAATATGCAAGAACCTTCCGCAAATCATTCTCAATCACAGCAAAGAAGATTGGAAAAATGGTCATCACACAGCCTATTGGGATGAGGAATGAAGTTCCTGCAAAACCACGTGCAAGTGCATAAATTGCAAGCTTCGTGGTAAACGCTGACAGAAATACCGTACCTGAAAAGGTAGCCTTCGGATACGCATCTTGCAGCCAGTTGTGTAAGAATGGGAATGCCGCCTTGATTGCAAAAGCCCACAAAATCACTGTTTCTGCTGTA
Source organism: Deltaproteobacteria bacterium (assembly GCA_002683315.1). GTDB lineage: Bacteria > Myxococcota_A > UBA796 > UBA796 > UBA796. The sequence goes on from NYTD01000267.1 coordinate 3,429, forward strand.
TCCAAACCATCATGAGCAAAGTTTTCAAAAGCAAGTGTACCTTTGTCGTGAAACAACATCAGTGCACCAGCAAGCAAAATCACACCCGATGCGACTTGAATCACAAGATAACGAACACCACATCGCAGAGAATCTTCTGTCCGAGAAGCCCATATCAAAAATACAGATGAAATCGCGGTTAATTCCCAAAATACAAACAAGGATATCAAATCTCCACTAAAAGCTGCCGCAATCGCAGCTCCCGCATAGACCTGACCTGAAAGGTGCTGTATCGGATCTTCCACTTTTGCAGCATAAAGAGCACTCATAAATGCTGCAATATGGAAAATGTATCCGAAAATAAGACTCAATCGGTCCACGCGAATCGGTGTTAATTCATTTCCCATAAATGAGAAATTCAGGAGGAACCCATCCGAAAATGCTGTCAAAAGATGAATCATGCTCAAAACAGGCAATAAAATCGCAGACCAACCTTGGGTCTTCTTGGGGAGAAGCGGGATAAGTAATGCACCGAGCATCATAATCGTTCCCGGAGGAAGATGTTGCCACAAACTCATTGTGCACCTCCTTCATGAGATTCTTCTTGAGAAGATTTCTCTTCATCATGATCCTGTGCATGGTTATCATCACCATGATGCTCTTCATGATCATCATGGTGGTGATCATCATGAGGTTCTTCACGAGGAACATCATAGTACCCCAAGGGACGCATCAATATATTTCGAAGATGTGTTCCGCTGAGAACGACCAGAACAAAGGCCATAAATCCGTAGGCCGCATGAAAGCCAATAATATCTTCAAATCCGAAGTGGCCTTTGATATGTCCACTATTCCCATCAAAACGACTGGACAATGTATAGACAAGATCGGTCAAAACGAGAATGACTGCGATTGTGCAAAGACCATAAAACACCTTGTTGGCATTTTCAGGCTTTGCAATCGCCCATGTTCCCTCGTCAGTTGTTTCTGAATGGCTCATTGAACACCTCCTTCAAAGATGGGAAGAAGCAGCTCTCGAATTGGAGAAGCAAAGAAGAATAACAAGACTGAACCTACTGCAGTAATACACAAAGGAAGAACACACATCCATGGAGCTTCATGAACGTGTTCTTCATCATGCTCAGATGGTTTTCGGAAATAGGCACGTGCAACAATCGGCATTAGGTATCCAATACTGAGTAAAGACGAAAGCATGTAGGTAACAAGGTAGATCACCTGTCCAGCTTCCAATGCACCAAGACAAAGATACCATTTTGACCACACACCACCAAATGGAGGAAGTCCAATAATACTAAAGGAGGCCAAGGTAAATGCTGCCATCGTCCATGGCATCTTATGTCCAAGACCATCCATCTGAGAGACATATTTTTTGTGCGCACCTACGAAAATAGCCCCTGCGCAGAAGAAGAGGGTAATCTTACCCACAGCATGCATCACAATATGTAGTGCAGCCCCCATAGCAGCAATCGGATTGGCCATCGCCGCACCAAGGACAATATATGCAAGCTGTGATATGGTTGAATACGCCAAACGTGCCTTGAGATTATCAAGCGTCAGCGCTACACAAGATGAGAAGAGGATGGTAATCGCAGCGATAGCCATCAACCAATCATTAACAGAAGAGAGTAATTCAAATCCGAAAATATAGATGCTCACCTTGAGAATGGTAAATACACCTGCTTTTACAACCGCAACAGCATGAAGCAAAGCGGAAACAGGAGTTGGTGCGACCATCGCGTTTGGGAGCCATTTATGAAATGGAACCAGAGCAGCTTTTGCAGTACCAAAGGCAAACAGCGCCAAAAGAACAGAGACGATAAAGGGATCATCTACTTTACCTGCAATGATACCACCGAGCGTGAAATCCATTGTTCCGGTAAGGTACCAAACCGACAACACACCAGAGAGTAACAAACATACGGAAGTTGAAACCAAGATTCCGATATAGATCCTCCCTGAACGCTTGGCATCAGCATCTTGATGATGTGTAACCAATGGAAATGTTGAGAACGTCAACGCCTCATAAAATGCGAACAGCGTGATGAGATTTCCGGAGAAGGCCACTCCAATGGCAAAGCCAATGGCCAGCGCAAAACAAGTAAAAAATCGAGTTTGATTTTTTTCGTGATGTCCACGCATATATCCAAATGCATATACAGAAGTCGGGATCCATAAGCCAGAAGCAACCAACGCAAAAAGCATTCCCAGTGGCTCTACCTGAAAGTAGATCGGTGCACCAGGAAGCATCTCAGCAATAAAAAATTCTGGGCGTTCACCGTTTAGCACCAACGGAACAATCTGAAGGACAAAGTAGAAGTTAACGATTGCCATCAGTGTATGGGCGCCATCACGAACATTATCACTCGCAATCCGGCCCAAAACCTGAATGAGTAGGGCTGTACAAAGCGGGATAAGAATGGGAAGTAAAATCATCATAATGCACCTCCCGAAGAGAGAAATAGTTCAGCAGATTTTCGTGCTGCGCCCAACATCGGTTCTGTCCATATTCCAAAGAATATGGTCGAACCAATCAAAACATAGGTTGGAAACAGAAGTGAGAAAGGAGCTTCTTCAACATCATGCTCCTTCTCGGGAGTACCAAAGTATGCTGCTTCCAAAACACGAAAGATATAAACAACCGCAAGAAGCGATGCCAGTAAGATTAAAACCAAAAGCCACCACATTCCAGCCTGCAATGCTCCCATAGCCAGATACCATTTGCTGATAAATCCTGCGGTCAAAGGAACACCGATTAAAGACAAACCACCAATTGTAAAGGCAAGCATGGTCAAAGGCATCTTTTTGCCAATTCCTGCCAAATCTTTAATCTTGGTAGAATTCAGACGATACATAAAACATCCCATAACCAAGAACAATCCACCTTTTGTCAACGCATGATTGAACAGGTGAATGATGGCACCCGTCAATCCATCAGCATTGTCTAAGCTTAATCCCAAGACCATGTACCCTATCTGAGCAATGGAGGAATAAGCCAAAAGTCTCTTTACATCGTCTTGACCGATGGCTTTCAGTGATCCCATGAAAATACCAATCAACGCCAAGAAGATGACAAAGGAAAGGAAGATCTTCGCTTGGGCGATAAGCGCAGCTCCAAAGAGCATGAACATTGCTCGAAGCAGAACATAAAAAGAGACTTTTGTTGCTGTCGCAGATAAAAATGCAGACACGACCGAAGGAGCGTACGTGTAACAGTTGGGGAGCCACATATGCAGCGGAAAAAGCGCAAGCTTAATACATGTCCCAACCGTGATAAAAGCAAACGCTGCACGTACAACAGATGTTTCCGCATAATGAGGAACAGCATGTGATAACTCTTCCAGATTTAGGGTTCCGGTCATCATGTACAAGAAGCCAATCCCCAAGAGGATAAATGTCCCTCCCAATGTTCCCATGATGAGATAACGATATGCTGCCGTTAATGCTTTTGGATTACGTCCCATTGCAATTAGCGCATACCCTGAAAGAGAAGATATCTCCAAAAATACAAAAATATTGAATGCATCACCTGTGATCGCCATACCCATTAAACCCGTGAAGCACAATAAAAGCGCTGCATAGAAGTAATGATGTTTCGCTTCGGGAATCTCATCTCGGACTGAGGTTCGCGCATATACAAAGACCACTGCAGAAATACCGCTAAGAAGAGTCAAAATAAATGCATTCGCAATGTCTACTTGATAAACAATCCCAACATGAGGGTCCCATCCACCAATGAGATATGTCGGAATCTCTCCCCCACCATTGATTTGATTCAGCATGGTTATGGAACCAAAAAGACAGAACCAACTTGCCAATACAGCAAGAATCCAAGAAAGGGTCGAGTTTCGAAACAAAACGATGGTAGGCGCAGCGACGAGAGGGACCACAATCTGTAGAACGGGGAGATGTTCGATAATATTGCTCATATCAACACTCCTTTGTCTTCTAATTCATCTTCTTCTATGGTTCCATAGTGCTCATTAATACGAACAACCAATGATAACGCCAGTGCCGTGGTTGCAACCCCAACAACAATCGCAGTGAGCATGAGAACATGAGGAAGCGGATTGGAGTACGTGATTTTTGAGACCTTTGATGTCGTTGGGCCCACAGTCACCTTTTTGGAATGATCCAATGTATGGGCACCCAGCTCTACATCTTTCTTTGGGTCTGGAGAATGCGCTGCAGGAGGAGCATCGTGGGAATCAGCATCATGTGCTTCATCATGATGTCCATCGTGCTCTGCATGAGGTACATCCTCTGCCATCAAAATCGGTGCTGTTCCAGGTTCAACTTTACCCATTGAAACATAAAACATAATGACAGCAACTTGAAATAAATTGAGTCCAATGATCGATTTAATCATATTGCTTCGTGAAAGAATCAAATAGATTCCTGTCATCATGAGCGCCATGATTAGAATATAGTGAAATGTGCCATGTCCACCAATGGTGCTGGCATCATGAGTAGCCGAAGAAGCGGCGATGATAAAATTCATGCTTTTCCTCTCAATGCAAATTTGTAAAATAGTGTGAGCATGGCGGCGAATACAGTGAGTCCCACGCCAGCCTCCACCAGTAAAATTCCGATATGTTGTCCGTGCGGATTGGGTTTTTCTCCGTGAGACAAAAGAACATCATACTCCAAAAAATTTCCGCCTTTGAATAGGCAGTATATGCCTACCGCGGCATAGAGCAACACACCCAATGCTACGAGTTTTTCGATGATGAGCGCTGGAGCTGCTTTTAATGTATGTTTGGGAGAGAGTACCATCCCGTGCAAAACAAATGCGGCTGCAAACATCACACCGGCCTGAAAACCTCCGCCAGGACCAAAGTCACCATGAAACTGTACATACAATGCAAAAAGCAAGATGTATGGAATGAGCATTTTTGCACCAACCAATGCAATGGGGTCGTTGATGAGCTTAGGTGGTGTCTCGCTTTCACGAACATGGCCCAAAAGCAGCATCACCGCCACTGCCGCAGTAAAGACTACGGTTGTTTCTCCGAGCGTATCATATCCTCGATAACTCGCCAGTACAGTGGTTACTACATTCGGGATATGACTCTCTTCAAAAGAGTGCCATAGATAGTGATTGGTTGTTTGACTCTGATGAATCAATGCTTCAGGATCTCCAAAAGCCGGCATATCCTTTGTCGCATAAATGAGAACCCCTCCTGTCAGCAAAGCCACGAGCAGTGGAAATACCTTGGGCTGAACGGGGGGAGATTCTCTATCACTTGTTAGATTGAGAACAATCATCATGAGCACAGTCGACACCCCAGCTCCAACAGCGGCTTCTGTAAATGCAACATCCACTGCGTCCATAATAACGAAAAGACAAGCAGATATTAAAGAGAAGATACCTGAAAGCATAACCGCAGCAAATAGATTTCTTGAACGACCAATCACGATTGCAATGACATACAAGAAAAGGAACAAAATGATGGTAATACCATGAATAATCATGAGGCACCTTCCTGTGTTTGAGATTTCGCATCGTCTTCTGGTTCTACACCCAAACCATCTCGATATGCAGATTTGGCAAGAGCATGACCTGAGATTGGAGAGGTCACGAATATGAAGATACCGATAGAAACAAGCTTGACAATAATCAACGCGATAAGCTTTGCATCGTACCCTTGCTCTGGACTAAGTCCACAAGTCAAAACAACCATACCCAGAAGACATAAACCAGCGCCAAGTGTATCAGGTACACTCGCTGCATGGATGCGAGCAAAAAAATTCGGAAAACGAACGATTCCGATTCCGCCAATGATGCACACCAATGTGCCTGATAAAAGAAAGACACTTCCAATGATTTCAAGAATGCTCATGATTCTCTGCCTCCTCTGCTGGATCTACACTAAAATCACGATACCGTAACACAGCAATAATCGCGATAAAGTTCATTAGGGCATAGACCAAAGCGATATCCAAGAAGTCTGGTCGATTGGTGAGATAGCCTACGACTCCAATAAACAACACAGTCATGGTTCCAAACATATTAACTGCAAGGATTCGATCGAACACAGTAGGCCCCTGTGCAGCTCGAATTAGAGCAAGCATCATGGAAAACAAGATTCCAAATGCTGAAATAGAATATACAATCTCCATTATTTTTTCTCCAAAGAGCAAATATAGGCTCCCATATCACCACCATCTTCAAGGGATTGCGCTCCCTCCGGTGAGATGGCATTGACCAAGATCATCCCATCTTTTAAATGAACACTCACGGTTCCAGGAGTCAGTGTAATTGAGTTCGCGAAAACAACTTGACCAAGTAGTGTCTCTTGTTTTGCTGGAACCCGAATCCAAGTGGGATTCACAGCTTTGGGATCCCGAGACAGAATCCGACCGATCACATCAACATTGGCTGTAATGATCTCTTTGATAATCCAAGGGATGTAGCGTATAATATTGGAGTTGGTAGGCTGTCCTTCTTCATCTATTGCATTTAAACGGATACTCACCCAAAGAGTAATCAATATTGATCCTACTCCAAATGCAATGAGCAGTGCCTCTGTGTGGCCAGACCATGCCATCCACACAATCCCAAGCATCAAGGCCAATAGGACCTTGTGTACTGTTGATGTTTTTTTCTGTTCCATTCGTCCTCCGAAGGTATTTCAAAACTACCACAAGCCATACAATTCATGATCATGAAAGATAATTTGCGTCGTCACGAAATAACTTATGTTGTGATCTCACTTTCTTCTACATCTTTTTCCAAAAGTAATGTCTCTGGTATTTGTAATCGATAGAATAGTTTGTCATCACGACACTCTGCTCCCCAAACAACCATTTTTTCTCCTTTGTACTGCACATCTTGAAATAATGAGAATTTCGCTTGAGAGGGATGCATACAATGTTCATTCCACTCTCCCACACCTCCGATCATCGACCACGCTTGGTCAAACCCTTTCTCTCTCATGAAGTGCGCCATACCAAAACTTCTCGCACCTGCCGCACAATACAAAACAATCGGAACATCTTTGGGAAAAAGATCTACTTGTGTCGCGAGTTTATTCATCGGAATCAATAACGATTCTGGAATATAGCCAGAACGAAGTTCATAAGGCTGACGGATATCAACCAATATTGTTTTTTTTCCTTCCTCTTGCCAAGAAATCACAGCAGACGCTTCCACTTCCACATCGATCTCTTCTTCTGATTCCTCTGTTATTGACTCTTCTATTTTCGGCTGGCTGGGTGGTGGTGAATATGAGGAAGGCTCTTGCGAAGGCGAAGACTTCTGCACGGGATTTAACTTTCTGTATACTTTTTTTAGTACCCGACGCAGCATGATAACCTCCGATAGATGCATGATTCCATATACATCATGCGTTATACCACTCATACTCTCTAGCGAATCGAGA
>NYTD01000268.1 GCA_002683315.1 Deltaproteobacteria bacterium
ACAGCGGGAGAAGGAGTGGAAGGATGGGCAAGTGCACAAGAAAATATTGCATACTTTACCCCGAAGGAACCGCTCGTAGCTGGAGAAGCGTATACCATTCAAATACTAGAAGGGGGGATCAGAGATATAAACAACAACCCAGTAGAGACGACCATAGAGCAGACTTTCTATACCATCGGACAATAAAGTATGCTTTGGCTCCTCTCTTGCACATCACCAGACATAGAAGACTCTGGACAAGAGAGTATTGAAGCATTTGCGGCTCCACTAGAAAATACATATATACAAATTCATGAACCGATTATCTTTGATGTAGAAGAGAGTACTGGTGTGGACTTTCTTTGGGACTTTGGCGACGGCAATCAAGGAAGTGGAGAATCCGTAGCGCACACATATACGACTCCTGGAATATACCCTGTGGTTCTCACGGTTATCGGATCGAATGGTCTACAAAAGAGCACAACCCAAAAAGTAACGGCACATAACCCTCTGCTTTCTTCTGCTCCACAGATCTCTTCTAATATAACCATTCACGATGGCAATATCTGGGCCCTCTTTCCAGAAGCCGGAACTCTGCACAAAATAAATCTATCCTCACAAGAACAGCATAATTTTTCCATCTGTCTGTATCCAAAACAACTGATGGCCTACTCTGATTATCTTGCTGTTACGTGCCTTGACTCCATCGCTGTTTTTCACCTTCCCACAAATACCATCGAGACTATCTCTTTGCCTATCGGTTCGCACCCTTTTGGGATTGCAGGGGAATACAACAACTGGTGGGTTACTCTTTCTGGAACAGGAGAAATAGCGCACTGGGATGGAGAAATATGGACCTATACACCAGTAGGAACAGATCTCAGAACGCTCACAAAACATGAACAAAACCTCTATACCCCAAGGTGGAGATCTGGGACGCAAGGAGGAGAAGTATACCATCTGTCACCAGATGGAGTGACTCCCCACATCTTGGAAATCGATACAGCCGGGGACTCCGACAATACGACAGGAGGTATCCCAAATCTACTCTCTTCTGTTACTCTATCTCCCGATGGAACACAATTTGTCATCCCCATGCTTCATGCAAATATCCTTCGAGGAACCTATCGTTCCGAAGAAGCACTAAAACATGACAACACTGTTCGAGCTATGCTTGCTACACTTACCTCCGATGTACAAGAGAGAGTCGAAACGCGAAAGCATTTCGATGAAAAAGGCCGAAGTAGTGCCGCTGCATTTTCTCCCTTCGGTGATCGAATCTACATCGTACATCCCGGCGTGCAAAATACTTCTGTACTCAATGCATATACCGGACAATTCCTTGGTACAATTCACGATACTGGGGTAGGTTCACAAGGAATTGCGATCTCCGAGAATCTCATCGTAATCCACAGTCATCTAACCAGAGAGATTAAAGTATATCAAAATCAAGCTCCCTACTCCATGCTTTGGTCACAATCATTCAACGTAGAGGATCCTCTTTCTCCACAACAACTCTTAGGAAAACAAATATTCAACGATGCTTCCGATCCTAGAATAACAAAGGCTGGCTACATCAGCTGCGCACATTGTCATCCAGATGCAGATCATGATGGACAGACATGGGACTTCACAGATCGGGGAGAAGGACTTCGAAACACCACCTCTCTTATCGCAAGAGGTGGAACCGATATGGGACGTCTACACTGGAGTGGAAATTTCGATGAAATCCAAGATTTTGAACATGATATGAGAGAGCATTTTGGCGGCTCTGGTTTTTTAACCGATGAAGAATACGACACCCATGACACTCCTCTTGGATCTGCGAAAGCGGGATTGAGCACCGAATTAGATGCTCTTTCCGCGTACCTATCTTCACTCGTTGACGCAACCCCTTCTCCCTATACATCGACACAAGAAGAGGAAGAAGCATTCTTGAATGCTGGATGTGCACAATGTCATCCTTCTCCTCTATATACGGACTCAAACCTTGATAACCCGATTCGCCACGATATAGGCACGATCCATACATCCACAGGAATGAGACTCTATGAAACAATCGATGGCCTAGATACGCCTTCTCTTATCGGATTATGGAGCTCTCCTCCATACTTACACGATGGTTCCGCACAAACGATAAAAGAAGCAATTCAGGCACATCATGATACACAGACGCTCACAGAAGAACAGCTAAATTTGATTATTCACTTTGTTCAAAGTTTATAGTTAAGTTATGAAATACGAATGAATGATATTCAACTTCAAGCTATGGCCTTTGCATACGGAATCTCCGAAGAGACCCTTCGGAGTATTTGTGCAGCACTCGAACACTCCGGATGGCATCCACCACAGCCCATTAGCACTGAAGAATCGACCATCGTTATTTCCAATGACAAACCCATTCAAATCCCCAAAGATTCAGAAGAGATTGATCTCTCCCCATTTGAATTAATATGTAAACTGGGAGAAGGAGGAATGGGCAAAGTATACCGGGTTCGCGATACTCGATTCAATCGCACTCTCGCCCTCAAGTGCATTCGTACTGACATTATTGAAATCGATCATAGCATCACGAGGTTTATCGAAGAAGCACAATTTACGAGCCAACTCCAACATCCGGGAATTATCCCTGTACATGGTTTTGGACAGCTCGATAACGGCCTATATTATTTTACGATGAAAGAAGTCCAAGGGCGGACTCTCTCTCATATGATTAATGAATTATATGCTCCCGAAAACAAATTGCTCACCTACCAATCTCTCCATCGGATGATTGAAATTTTCAAACAATCCTGCTCAGCTGTATCATATGCACATTCGAATGGAATCATTCACTGTGACCTCAAGCCGAGCAACATCATGATCGGATCTTTTGGAGAAGTATATGTCCTTGACTGGGGAGTTGCTCAAAAAGTCTTTCACAAAGGAGGAAAAAGAAGCCATATCCAACATCCACATTCAAATCTGCATAGTACGTTCACCCCCATGATGGGAACACCGCAATACATGGCACCAGAACATGCGACTGGAGATCTCAATAAACTTTGCCTCCAGAGTGATGTATATTCACTTGGCTTGATTCTTTTTCAGATTCTCACTGGAAAAGTAACATACGGAGGAGACCCGGTCGATGCTCTTCGAAGACTCAAAGAAGATGAAAGAGAATCTCTCGAAGGTCCTTTCCCTATTCCTGATCTACTCGCAGAAATCTATACAAAAGCCACACAGAGAGAACCTCTAAAAAGGTACCTCAATGCGGGAGAAATGGTCTTTGAACTGACCGAGTGGCTTGATGGAGCACAAAAGGAAGCAAAAGCACAAGCTTTGGTCGTGCACGCATCATCGCTTCTCCCAAGCGCCACTGCACTTCGCACAAAAAGTGAGATCCTCTTCAAAGAATCCCAAAAAGCTCTTGAAAATATCTCAAAAGCAGCCCCAGAAGAGCAAAAGTGGAAAGGGTGGGAAATCCAGTCCAAGGCACAATCTCTATTGCTGGAAGCGCAAAAAAAGGAGGTCGAGTACACCAACCTATTACATGGTGCGCTTTCTCACTTTCCTGACCACACCCAAGCTCACTCTTTGCTCGCGCAATATTATGAAAATGAGCACAAGAAAGCTGAGCTAGATAAAGATCACTCCGCAGTACAAAGAACAGAGGCACTACTTTTGTTTCATACAGATGCTCTACCAGAAAAAATACCCAGCAGAGTACGACACCTTAACTATATCAAAGGTGATGGTGCACTAACCATTACAACAGATGTGGAGGATGTACAGGTCGAAATATTTCGATACGAAGAAAAAAATAGAAGAATCCAAACGATACACTACAAAACACTCGGTTCCACACCCATCTATGAACATCCAATACCATTTGGGGACTATCTCGTCCTTCTAAAAAAGTCCGGTTATCGTACGGTCCGTTATCCTGTTCATATCACTCGTTTGGGGCATTGGGATACAGTTCCTCCTGGGGAAGACCTACCTTCTCCTATCAAGATGTTTGCCAACCATGAGTTGGAAGAAAATGAACAATATGTTCCAGAAGGATGGTTCTTGAGCATCTCCGATCTTGACGAGAAAAAGAGTATATGGTTGCCTGGATTCATCATCAAAAAGAACCCTATCACCAACAAGGAATATCTTGCTTTTCTCAATTCCCTCCTTGAAGAAGGTAGAGAGGAAGAAGCGATACGTAATGCTCCAAGAGCACAACAAGGTATGAATCCCAATAAAGAAGTTCAAATCTATGGCAGAGATAAAACTGGACGATTTTGTCTTAAGCCAGATCCAGAAGGCGATCTATGGGAAGAGGATTGGCCTGTTCTCATGGTAAGCTGGCACAACGCAATGGCATTTGCTCAATACTACAGCACACCACAGAAACCATGGCGCCTTCCCTATGAGCTAGAATGGGAAAAATCTGCTCGAGGTACAGATGGACGTAGATATCCGTGGGGTGATTTCTTTGACGCTTCTCGTTGCTGTAACCGATATAGCTCCGAACAAAGACTTCTCCCTACAAGTGTATACAATTTCCCCGTAGATGAAAGCCCATATCTTGTCCGCGGATTGGCAGGAAACTGTTCCGAATGGTGTTTTGATCCTTATAATATTCATCCAACTCTTTCTTTTGATCAAACAGCTGTATCAGAGGAGCGTATGTGTCGTGGAGGTTCTTGGATACATCAACCTTCTTCACTAAAATTGAAGCGTCGCATAAGCAATGTTCCATACGCTCGTCTATCAAGTGTTGGATTTCGTCTTGCATTTCGTATTCCTAAGTGACAATTATTATGTTTCCTTCTATCCAACCATTTAACTCTGGCTACCTTCAGGTTTCACAAACCCACAACCTCTATTATGAGGAAGTAGGCAATCCCCTCGGAACGCCCATTTTATTTCTTCATGGAGGACCCGGAGGTGGTATTAATACTTACGTACGTCGTTTTTTCAATCCCAATCATTATCGGGCTATTCTGTTTGATCAAAGAGGATCTGGAAAAAGTACTCCTTATGCATGTATTGAAGAAAATACCACACACGATCTGATCAATGACATTGAAACTCTTCGAAAAAAGCTAAACATAGAATCTTGGGTCGTTATGGGCGGTTCATGGGGATCTACACTTGCTCTTTTATATGCCATTCACCATCCAAAATGTGTCAAAGCCCTGATTCTTCGAGGGGTATTTTTGGCTCGCCCCTGCGAAATTGACTGGCTCTATGGTCCCAATGGTGCGGCTCGCATCTTCCCAAAAGACTATAGCTATTTTGTTGCTGATTTGTCTGAAGAAGAAAAGAAGAACCCAATCCCCAGCTTTCTCAAGAGATTAACAGACGCGAAACCGAATGTTCAACTTCGAGCGGTCAATGACTGGAACCGATGGGAAATGGGCATATCACAACTTATCCCTGTTGAAGAACCTGAAGACTTTTACAATACCCTTGACGAAGGATTGGCGATCGCGCGAATCGAAGTCCACTACTTTACACACAACAGTTTCTTACCATCCGAAAACTATATCTTAGATAATTGCGATGCAATTACTCATATTCCCTGCGAGATCATTCAAGGCAGATATGATATCGTTTGCCCACCACAATCCGCATACGAGCTACATCAAAAACTACCTCTCTCGAACCTACATATTATTGCAGATGCTGGGCATTCTAGTGTTGAAAGAGGAATTTCTCAAGGCCTTCATGCGGCCCTCAAAAAAATCCAACTCATGGTACGCAAATAAAGGGTAGAATAAGACCAGTAAAAAAAATCTTAAATATAGAGGTTCAAAGTGAATCGACTTGTATATATTCCCTTTTTTCTCGCATGTACAGCAACCAACAAAACACAGATTGGTGAAGAGGTCATTGACACATCAACTCCACTTGAAGATGCTGATGGAGATGGGTATTTTTCTGACGAGGATTGTAATGATCTCAGCAGCAATGTCCACCCTGGAATTCCTGAGATCTGTGATGGAGTGGACAACAATTGCGATGGTGAAATCGACGAGAATGTTTTATCTATCTTCTATCTCGATGCTGATGACGATGGCTTTGGGGATAGCAATCAAACAGTGGAAGCATGTGAAGCCCCCGATGGATATAGTCCTATCTCCAATGACTGTGATGACTCCAACATCTCTGTTTTTCCTGGAGCTACCGAATCATGTGATGGTTTGGATAACGATTGCGATGACCTTATTGACAATGCCAATGATGGTTTTTGGTATCCCGATGCTGATGGAGACGGCTATGGAGCAAACCAAGACCCAATTACAGGATGTGCTCCAGATGGTAGCTATGTATCCCTTTCTGGAGACTGTAACGACACCAATCCGGATGTAAACCCATTTGGTATTGAGGTTTGTGATGATGTCGATAACGACTGTGATGGATACACAGATGAAGGACTAAGAACGACCTTTTATTTGGACAATGATGGGGATGGATATGGGGATTCAAACACAACAACCGATGCATGTGTCGTCCCTGAGAATCATGTCTCCAACAGCGATGATTGTGATGATGTCGATACAGGAATCAACCCTGTTGCACCTGAGATCTGTGATTTTGTCGACAACAATTGCGATGGCGTTATCGATGAATCGACAGCCTTGGATGCCAACCTATATTACGCCGATTCAGACGGAGATGGATTTGGAAACCCAAGTGCAACACAATCTGCATGTGAGCCACCTGTAGGATATGTCCTCGACAACAGTGATTGCAATGATCAAAACAATACCGTTAATCCAGATGCAAATGAATTATGCGTTACACCATTTGATGATGATTGCGATAACTCTGTCAACGAAGATGATGCGATTGACCTATCTACATTTTACACAGACGAAGACAGCGATGGTCATGGAGGAACACCGATACAAAGCTGTAGTCAACCATCTGGTGGTTATCTGAGCAACACAGACTGTGATGAATCCAATCCTGCGGTATACCAAGGAGCCACTGAAATTTGTAACAGTATAGATGATGATTGTGATGGACTTGTTGATGACGATGATCCAAGTGTTGATATGAGCACTGGAAACACCTATTATTTTGATCTCGATGAAGATGGATATGGATCTGGTCTTGCCACCACGTCATGTGAGCCTCCAAATGGATTTGTTCTTGATAATGGTGATTGCGATGAATCTGATGTATCTATTAACCCTGGAGCAGCAGAGCTCTGCGACGGTTCCGATCAAAACTGCGACGGACTCGTAGACAATGATGCTGATGGAGATGGATATGCAGATGCAACATGTGGTGGTGATGATTGTGATGATTCTGATCCAGATATATTACCCGAAGTGTCCGGAGGATGTGCTGTAGGAACGACCTGCAAAAATATTCTAGACAATGGATACTCAATTGGAGATGGGGTATACACAATTGATCCAGATGGATTTAACAGTGGACTTGACCCCTTTGATGCGTACTGCGATATGACCACCGATGGTGGAGGATGGACTGAAATCGCCTATACTGGTGATCTCCCCTTCACGCGTCATCACACAGGTGGAGATGGATGGCGCTTGAGTAGTACATTCAATCTAGAATTCTCAAATGCTCAGATATCTGCGATTCAAGCGCAATCAACAGAGGGATGGCAAGAATATGTTGGCTTATGTGAGCATGTCATTCACTTTTACTATAATGATGGTGGTGGGTACACATATGCCTTTGGATTTCGTTATCATGACGGTACAGATACAGCATATGGACAATTTTTTCCAGCAAGCAATCAACCGGAGATCTCCGTTATTCAAGATGGCTGTGCCACAAATGGTGGTGAAGGAGGTTCTGTAAACAACGCCACTATATTTTTATTGGAGACCACGCAGATTCCCATCACCAACATTTGGTGTAGAGACTGTGGTGATGGAGGAGAAAAATATGGTTCTCCGTTAACCAATAATTCAGCATGGCTTCGTTAGCCTCAATCTGACCATATTAGTCAATCTGAGGAGGAAGCGCAAAGCGCATTTCCACGCAACCATATGTTTGAGACTGTAGCTGAATGACCGTATGGAGCGGAATAGACAGATAAGGACAATCCTCACGGGGTCTGTTTGCAAAATATGCATATAGAGCACGTAAAATAGCTTGATGTGCCACCACAAGAAGATCCCCCTCATTTCGCTCAATCTCAAAAATTACAGGCTCCAAGCGTTCGATCACATCCTCATACGATTCTCCTTGTGGGTATCGATACCCCAACTTGTCCGCTCTTCGAGATGCAGCGATATCGGGGTACTTTTCCTGAATTTCATCATATGTGAATCCATCACACACTCCTGCATTAATCTCATCCAATTTCTTCCAGTGTCGCTTTTTGAGTGGAAGCATGGAGGCTGTTTGGATTGTTCTTTTAAGAGTACTCGTCCAGACCTGCTCTATCGGCTTATCTTCAAAGAATCTTGCAAGGGACTCAATATATACTTCTCCATTCACACTGAGCGGAGAATCTCCCCCCACTCGCTCTTCCGTATTAAACTGCGATTGCCCATGACGAGAAAACCACAACGTCTTGGGACGTATATTTAGATTCATCACAAAGGTCGCAATCTTAGAGAGCAAATAGCTGTCACAACGATTCACAATGATCTGACGCCCCGCATCGATGATTTTAATCCAACGCAGTTTGGTATCTTCTATTGGCTCATAGACAGACTCATAATGTGCTATTCTTTTTCGAAAATCATCAATCGCCTGTTGCGTTCGAATTCCAGCATAATCAGGCGATCCAAGCTTGGTTTGTGCAATATTGGCCTCTACAATGCTTTTGTCAAAACATAAATTTTCTAGAAAGGCACACTCAAAGCCTTTCTCTTGTAATCGCTCCACCACCCATGTCCGCCTCTTCTGCGTACTATTGGTGGCATCGTAGATTGCTACATCACCTCCAGTATCCATCCATGAACAAAGTTCTTCTAGCGCTGCTTTTGCTGCTTGTTTTCTTGCATTCATCCCCGATTCATTATGAGGATCAAAGAATTCATGTGGAACCTGTGCGCCACTCATGCTGCGACGAAAATTTCCAACATTAAAGACCTTGGTTTTCATCCCCTTCCAAGAAAGGTAGCGAACCATCTTTCGAGCCGTATATGTTTTTCCTCGTGCAGGTAATCCCACCATCACCAATACTAGACCCATCATCTTCTCCTTTTGGGTGCAAGAAGCAGCCCGTTGTGAATTCTATATCCTAGTCCTTGTATCACTGTGTGCCATTCCGCAACAGAACAACCAATCCATTGTACCGGTTGATTTGGGACAGTTTCTCTTTTGGGAGCATCATGCAAAAATTTTTGTATCTTTGCAAGCATATCAACACGCACAGCACGATCACCATAGATGGGCCACCCCAAACCTGCAGCAACCTCCGATGGCCATGTACACACAAATGAAACACGCTGCATTGGTGGATTATAGCAACTTTGGTACCCATACCATGCCAAAAGCATTGCCAATCGAATCGGTTGATAACGCGGTTTTAGAGATTTCTTATAAACAAACCAGTTCAAATAGCGAACAATTTGATATTTCTTTGCAAACTTGGGTATGAAATTTTGTTCTTTGGGCAACTCAGAGCAAGGTGCAACACCACCATACGAATTGATCAAATATCCCAACCCCTTTAATTTTTGAGGCAATTTTGGTAATTGAAATTCAAGGATTTGTTCTTTACACCAAGACTTCGCGACCTCTATCAACGCAGAACGAATTGCAGTATCCAATAACTCCATCCCTGTTGCTTTCCATATTGGTTCTTGGATTCGCTTTCCTTTGGTACATCGAATAATCGCTTGGTCTTCAAACAACACACGATGTCCCACAATAACAAAACGATGCTCTTTCATTGCTCTTTGAGCCCAAGATTCTACATGAGGCCGAAAAAACTTTCGAGCCAATGTCATTCCCTGCTTCCAACCGAACATTCGATTGCATAAACCACTGAGCAAAAACGATCCATCTTTCAATGTTCCAAGAATACCTTGTTCACAAACCAGTATGATTCCTTCGACTCTTGGATTTTTGGGAGTCGAAAACCCACGAGAAGAATGGCTTCGGTAGTCGACAAAGCGCTCGGAAAGTTTTTTATGGAGTGCTTGACTCAGCGTATTTTCAATCTCGTGTAGCCTGTCTTGCAATGCTTTTGCATCATCCAACCAACCTGTACGATAGGAAACATAAGACCATGTTCTTGTGTATGCAATCCGCTCCATCAACACCTCAATCTCTCCCTTCGCTGACGAAATTTTATCTATGGAGCGAGAGACCCAAGAGGGTTCCAACGTTCCACTACGGAGCTGACGAAAGACTGTTCCCAAAAATCGATGATGTCTATGGGTGTGGCCTTGATGATAATCAGGAATACGACATACATCCCAAAGCAAGGACACGTCATCCGTGCAGAGATCTTGAACGTCATGAAGCTCGGACAGTGCATACAAAGACTTTTCATCTTCCATCATCAAAGCTGGAACCAAGGCTGCAGAAAATGGTTTTTCTTGTAAACTTTCCTTTAGAGACTCGATGCTACTCAGGTCCAAATCACTATTGCGATATCGAATCTTATAGGTAGGATGAAAAAACTGTTCTTCTATTGATTGAACCAACGCATCACTCCACCCTCCATTTTCTTGTGCTTCTGCTGTTAATCCAAAGAATCCATCAACCGTATGCCTACCTGCTCTACCCGCGATCTGTCCAAGTTCCCAGGCATGAAGATGACGATGTTCTTTTCCATCAAATTTCCGTAACGAGTCAAAAAACAAACTGCGAATATTTAAATTTAACCCCATTCCGATTGCATCTGTCGAAACCAAATAGTCAACCTCTCCTTGCTCAAACATCTGCACTTGTGCATTTCGCGCAGCAGGAGAAAGTGCACCAAAGACAACAGCAACTCCACCTCTCAACCGACGCAAAGCATCTGCCATCGAATACAATTCGGAGGCCGAAAAAGCTACCACTGCACTTCTTTTGGGCAATTGCTCCAAACGCTTTGCGGGGACACAGCGTAATTTGGACAAACGCTGCATTCTCTCTATTTCAACTGTTGGTAATAGACGTTCAAAAATCGGAATCATCATATCCGATCCCAGAAACCAAGTTTCTTGCGTTCCACGAGCATGAAGGAGACGATCTGTAAAAATATGACCTCGTTTGGGATGCACAGAAAGTTGTATCTCATCTACAACCATAAACGGTACCGACATATGGACGGGCATCGACTCTACGGTACAGATCCAATAACACGCTCCTCGTGGAGTTATTCGTTCTTCTCCAGTGATAAGCGCGACTTTATCAACCCCTACCCTTAAGCATGTTTTGTCATATACTTCACGCGCAAGTAGACGAAGGGGAAATCCCATCATCCCTGAACCATACTCAAACATCCGCTGAATCGCTCGGTATGTTTTCCCAGTATTGGTCGGCCCCAAAAGAGCACGGACAAAGGTTCCTCCTCCCCACTTAATTAAATGTGATGATGGTAATGCCACGCCTGAACCCGATAGTTGTATAGTCTACGAATAGCCTAAAATTTACATCTGTCCACTGACACTATCGCTTACGATTTTTCTTGTTTTTTTTGTTTCTTGTACGATTTGATGGAGGTGCGGATTCTTTTTCTGGATATACCCGATGAACCCATGAACGGTATTCTTCAAATTTTCCTTTTATTATACTTTCTCGCATATTCGACATGAATTTAGCAAACCACGTCAGATTGTGGATTGTAGCCAATGTTGCAGATAACACTTCATTAATGCGAAACAAATGATGCAAATAGGCTCGTGTAAAGTTTGAACACGTGTAGCAAGTACAAGAAGTGTCTGGAGGATACATATCATTGCGAAAACGACTATCGGTCATTCGAATCCTCCCTGCAGAAGTATAAAAAATTCCGGATCGAGAATGACGTGTTTGAATGACGCAGTCAAACATATCAATCCCACGCGCAACCCCCTCGACAAGATCCAAAGGACGTCCTACTCCCATCAGATATCGAGGTCGATCCCAAATCATATGTGGAGTTGTTGAATCGAGCACGTCACACATGATCTTATGACCTTCACCAACAGAGAGACCTCCAACAGCATATCCATCAAAACCGATGTCACATATTGCCTTCGCAGACTTCTTGCGTAAATCAGGCCAAAACCCACCTTGAACGATCCCAAATAAACTTTGATCGGACCTAGTATGCGCGTCTTTACTTCTTTGTTCCCAACGAGTTGTTCTATCTACACTCTTTTTCGCAGCTTCCTTATCGATACCAAAACCCAAACATTCATCAAACACCATAGCAATATCAGCACCCAGTTTTTGCTGTATTTCCATGGAATTTTCCGGAGACAAAAAAGTCTTCTTCCCATCAACTTCATATGCAAAAGCAACACCCTCTTCTGTAATTTCACTCTTTTTTAAAGAGAATACTTGAAATCCACCAGAATCTGTAAGAATAGGTAGATCTACATTCATCATTTTATGCAGTCCACCATGTTTCTCTACAAGATGTGCTCCTGGACGCTGAGAAAGATGATATGTGTTCGCCAAAATAATCTGAGAATTTGTTTGCGGTAAGAGTTGAGGAGATAAGGCTCGAATCGCTCCTTGTGTACCAACAGGCATAAAAACCGGTGTTTGAATATCTCCTCTTTGTGTGGACAAAACACTTGCACGAGCCTGCCCTTGCTTTGCGATAATTTCGAATGGAAGATGCTGCATAATTGGTCCTGTATTCGCGATGAAAAAATAATTTTTCACCATAGACATGTGAATGGTTGAGGAAAAATAGAAATAACGATATATTACCAATCATAGTCTCATTTCACGGATGGTGCATATGGCGAAATCAAATCGCCCCGAACGTTTGCCAAAAGGTCATCACCTTTCAATACATTATTCTATTGAAGGGCTTATACGGTTGGCTGAAAGAAGGATGTTTTATCTTGCATCCAATAATCGTCCAGAAAATCAACAAATCTATTGTTGGAACTGTGGATATGAGAAGACACAAGGAGGACAAAAAAATTGCACTTCATGTAACGAACCCTTATTTCCGAAAAAGTTTTTAATATCGGCTCGCTGGAACCACCTACAATTCGATAATACGGAATTATTTTTTAGAAAGGATATTAGTCACCCTTTCCTACACCCTACCCTTGATTGTTTTTTCGAAAACAATATCCAATGGTCTGTTGTAGAATGGAGCAGTCTTGATTTTATGCTCAATAAAAGTGCACCACTACAAGCTGAATGCATACTAAATATAGCACAGAGGACTCTTGGACTTATAGGGTATCTACACGAACATGGAGTAGCCTTGGAAGAAGTTCATCCAAGAAACTTCTTATATAATCCAGAAATCGATGACTTCATATTTTTTGATCCTGATGTCCGACTATGCATCGATACTCCCATCCCTGAAAATGAACGAGGTTATGAAGTACCATCACTTGCTCAAACCCTTCTTTATCTTACATCTGTTTCAGACCATGAACTTCGAACATTACTGCGAAGTGCTATAGAAGGATGCTTTAGCAGCGCATATAATTTTGGCCGAGCAATCGAAAAATTCATGAGTCGCGGTATTCCTCCCACAAAATATATGGACAATATCTCTGCTATTTCCGATGTTGGTCTTATCAGAAATCTCAATGAAGACAATTGGAATTGGACCAATATTAGTGAGTATTGTAACATGTATGTTGTTGCCGACGGAATGGGAGGACATGACTGCGGTGAAATCGCAAGTCAAATGGCTGTAGAGATTATCTGTGAAGAAGGCATTAAACGCTACCAAGAACAACTCCCTCATTCTATAGATGGCGTCAGTCTCGATCAATTCCAAGAAATACTACATGATTCTTTTCAAGAAGCCAACAACTCCATCAAAGAGTATTCTGAGAAAGCAGGTTCCGATATGGGAACCACAATGGTTTCCGCTTTCGTTCTTTCTCGTAATGGACAACAATTTGCATTGGTTGCCAACGTCGGAGACTCAAGAGGATACCTGTTCCGTGGAGGAACCCTTCATCAGATCACCAAGGACCATAGCCTTGTAGCCAAAATGGTAGAACAAAATCAGATTACAAAAGAAGAGGCCCGCGTACATCCTCATTCTAATATCTTACTTAGAACCGTTGGTACTGATCGAAATGTAGATATTGATGTATTTCGAGTCGGTCTGCAAAAAGATGATGTTATTCTTCTTTGCTCTGATGGCCTATGGGGTGAAGCTGAGGATGAAAAACTAGAGGCTACCATGCACTCGGATGCAGACCTTTCTAAAGTTTGTCGTACATTACTTCGAGAAAGTCATCTTGGTGGTGGACGTGATAACTGTACAATTATGCTGATTCGAGTCTAATAGAGCACACTGATTATTGTATCATCGATTTGATGTCATTTATATCGGAACACCCTTTTTGTTCAAGTTTTCCATGTACATCAATTATATAGCAAAATTGTGGCTTTACATATTCGTATCTATTTCGTACCACTTGAAACGGATCTTTCAAAACCGGAAACTGTGGATTAAGCCGAAGAATCGTTTTAGACAAACCTGTGTTTGGTGTCAGCAAGTACACAAATTCTATTTTTTGCTTCTTGGCGGCTCCATATAGTTTTTTTAAAGTTTTGATATCTTTTTCCACTGTTTTTTGATCGCCCAAAATCAAAAACACCTTATGAATTTTTTTTTGTGAGTTGTACCCCACAAGTTGTGATAAACGTATCTCCGAAAACCCAAAACGACTTGTTAGTGTTTGATTATTAAAGGAAGACAAGATAAACTGAGGAGCGTATTTTTGATTTATTTCGCCTGCCCAGGCCTGTGTCAATAACATTCCATAAAAATATAATAAACTCATAATGAGACTCCAACGTGCAGATTCCCAATATTATACAACAAATCAGTGAAGTTTGCCACCAATACCAAGGGACTGTCTATATTGTAGGCGGCTCTATTCGAGATTTCTTTATGCAAAAAGAGGCGAAAGATTGGGATCTTGAAGTCCACAGTATATCGGGAGAAACATTAGAACGAGCATTGCGTTCTATTGGTAAAGCCAAGAGAGTCGGTGCTTCATTCTCTGTATTCAAACTCCATATCGAAGACGATGAAATAGATATCGCACTGCCACAAAATGGAGCCAATGAAGATCCGTATATGGGTATTATTCCTGCTTTACGAAGGCGAGATCTTACCATTAATTCCATGGCATATAATATTCATTCGCGCACACTTATCGATCCTTTTCATGGAGAGCAAGACATACAACATAGAGTCCTTCGAGCTACAGACCCAAAAACATTTATTGAAGATCCATTAAGAGCATTTCGGGTAGCACAATTTGCTGGTCGATATGCGATGAAGATTGATCCCGATCTTATTTC